>NZ_CALGOG010000001.1:0-4508 GCF_937958135.1 uncultured Thermosynechococcus sp.
GTGATTCCCCTGTTGCCAGTTGTCACCAATGGGCAAAAAGGCTGAACGGTTGGGGCCAAGGAACTCCGTTTCGACCCGCTGTCCCTGACGATTGGTGGTGAAATATTTCACTTCCGAGCAGTGGGTAGCAGGCGCGGTGACCTGTAGGGCGTAATCAAAGTTTGGGCTTTCAGAGGTGAAGTTATAACGAGCCATTTGGTCGCAAATTTGACCACCACCATTGCAGTTAACGATAATCGGGGGATTGGCTTGGGCTGCTGTAGTAGCAACCACAAAACCTGAAACCGCAATACTGCCTACTGTGACCAACCGGCGGCTGAAGGAGTGGAGAGACATTGGAAGCTCCTATAGAGTGGATACTCCGATTATTAATGGCAACCCTGTCGCCGCCTAAGACCTCAATCACCGGTAGATTGAGAGATTGATCACAGGACGATAACTCTTCCTTCCTCGCGGGAAATGGATGGAAAAACTGCTAGGCCATTTCACGAACATGGGGCTGGCCGTCCACAATCTCACCGATTAGGATGACGTCGGCCACATTCACAAAAAGGCCGTTTTCGAGAACGCCGGGGATGTTGTTAACGGTTCTCTCCAGTTCCGCGGGGTTGGCAATTTCGTCAAACTTAACATCAAGCACAAGATTGCCCTGATCGGTAACCACGGGGCCATCTTTTTTCACCCCCATGCGCAGCTCGGGCTGCCCCCCAAGGGCTTTCAGGGCGCGAGTCACAGGAGCTACGGCAAAGGGTAACACTTCCACAGGCACAGGGAACGTGGAACCCAATTTCTGCACCAGTTTACTGCTGTCCACCACCACCAAGAACTGATCGGCAAGGGAGTCCACGATTTTTTCACGGGTATGGGCTGCCCCACCTCCCTTGATCAGGTTTTTGGCGGGATCCACTTCATCGGCGCCGTCAATGGCGAGGTCTAATTTCTCCACGTCATCGAGGCTAAGAAGGGGAATGCCATACTTTTTAGCGAGGACAGAAGCTTGAAACGAGGTGGGCACACCGGCAATGTTACTCAGTTCTCCACTGCGCAGGCGATCGCCCAAAAATTGGATGACAAAGGCCGCGGTTGACCCTGTGCCCAAGCCGACAATCATTCCAGACTGCACGCGATCGGCAGCGGCTTTGGCCACAGCCTGCTTCATTTGTTTGACAGCATCCTCACTCATGCGCAGGTTCCCTATTTTTTCCAAAAGCACCATACCACACCGCCAGCCCTTCACAGCGTTTTTCAAAGATGGGGAACTGGTCACTGCGGCCGCCAGTCCTTGAAAATTAATTGCAAGTGACCTTGTAAACTACAATAGGGCTAGTGATTACCTAAAGGGGGTTCGGCGATGGCGATCGCGCGCACAGGAAAAAAAGGGCAGTGGCTCCCCCTATTGGGTGTGGCTGCAACATTTTGGGCACATACCGGCCTCGCTGCCGAACAAATTAGCCTTGTTTATCCGCCCTTTGGCACATTTAGCATTCAAGTCAGCGACCTTGCCACCTTTGTCAAAACGGGTCATGCCAGTCCTGAACTCAGATTTTTAATTCGCCTCCTGCCCAGTGATCAAGAGCCAAACCTACGGGAGAGCTTGACCACACGGATGAACCTAGAGCCGACCACCGTCGGTCAATTTGTCAAAAGTCCCATTGGTCAAACCTTTTTAGAGCGTATCGGCCAAGTCATTCGGACAGAAAATGATCTCAACGGCGCCCAAGCTCTGGGGGAAGCCCTGAAAACTGCCGCCACCTCTCCCTCAGGAATTACACTTCTATCGGTGTTGCAGGCCTTTCCGAGCAAGAGTCTGAAAGTCAACGGTGAACTCGGCTTGAAAGCGATTGGGGCATTTACCCGTGCCATTAATCAACAGCAGCGGACTCAAAAGTTTATCGAACGGCTGGCGCAGCGCCAACCCAGAACGGCTCTGCCGGCCAGCGGACGCACACCTGCGCAAAAGGGGCCTTTCCAATGGCAAAAGCAAAGGCTCGAATTTACCAATCCCAATCGCACCACAGGGCCGATTCCCGCAGATCTCTATGTCCCAACGGGAATCACTGCACCTGCCCCTCTGATTGTCATTTCCCACGGCTTAGCCTCCGACCGCACAACGTTTGCCTACTTGGCAGAGCACTTAGCCAGTTATGGTCTAGCGGTGTTGGCAGTCACTCACCCCGGTTCTGATACCCGTCGGATTGGGAGTTTCCTTTCAGGGGCGCCCCTAGACTATGAGAATTTGCCCAAGGACTGGGCGCAGCGCCCCCTCGACCTAAAGTTGGCCATAGATGCCGTGGCGGCTTTCGTTGACAAAGACCCTGCCCTAAAAATTGACACTAACAATGTCGGTCTTTTTGGTCACTCGATGGGGGGCTTTACGGTACTGGCGGCAGCGGGGGGGACCGTTGACTGGAACGCTGTCCAACAACGTTGTCTGGCAGCGGCGAATGATCTCTTTATCTTTAACATCTCAGTGCCCCTGCAATGCCGCAGTCTTGGTCTTGCCAATGCTCCCTCTATCCCAGCAGATTCACGGGTCAAGTCTGTGATTGCCGTCAATCCAGTGAGCAGTATCCTCATTGGCGAGCGGGGCATGGCTAATATCCAAGTGCCTACGCTGATTATTTCCAGTAGCAAAGATGTCTTTGCGCCACCGTTAGAGGAGCAGGTCTTACCCTTTACGTGGTTGCAAGCCCAGCCCAAGTATTTGGCCATGCTCGTGCCCGGTACCCACTTCTCGGCGGTGGGGGTTAGCGAAGCGGGGGTGTTGCCGGTACCCCGTGATCTCATTGGCCCAAATCCGCAGTTGGCTCAGCCCTTTTTCAAGGGGGTGAGTGCTGCCTTCTTTGGGGTGTTTAATCAACACAATGAGCGGTTGCGCCCCTTCTTAAGTCAAACATTTGTTGGGCAAGTGGCACAGCCAACCTTTCAAGCCTATTGGGTGGAGGACATAAATCCCCAGCAGCTGCAGGAGGCGCTGGCGGGGCGCATTGGGACTCAACCCCGCAGATAAAGTACCCCCGAAATTAATGTCAGGGCGATCGCCCCCCCATAGACAGTGAGAATTCCCCCTTGCCAACTGGGAGGTAAAGGAGCCAAAAGTAGGGCTACGGCCACAATCTGACTGACCGTTTTTGCTTTCCCCCAGAGGTTTGCCCCCTGAATTTGCGGTTGCTGCACCCGCCAACTGGCAATCCCCAGTTCCCGAAAGAGAATTAAGGCCACTGACCAGGCGGGCACCTCTCCCCACTCAATACAGAGTAAAAGGGGCACAAGGATCAGCAACTTATCCACCAGTGGATCAAGCACCTTGCCCAAATCTGTGACCTGATGGAAACGGCGGGCAATATAGCCATCCAGCCAATCGGTGAGGGCAGCCACCAGAAACAGCCCCACCCCCCACCAGCGATAGACCACACCGTCATTGAAGGAGAGCAAGCCCACAATGACTGGTACGATTAACAGGCGAGCAAGGGTAAGAGTGGTGGCTAGGTTGAAGGGCATGATCATTCCCCTGAGACAATAAGAAAACCCCCTCGCAGGGAGGGAGTCCATGAGTCTTTCACTGATTGCAGGGCTTAGTACAACTGGAGCGACTTCAGCTGCTTATCGAACATGTGGATCGTATCCACAAAGCGCGCTGTTTTCGACTGCGTGGAAATGACCAGCGATTGAGTACGGGCACCCCCCTTGAAGAAACGCACCCCTTTCATGAGCATGCCAGGGGTGATGCCACAGGCGGCAAAGAGAACCGTTTCCCCAGAAGCTAATTCCTCCGCCTCATAGACTTTATCGGGATCGGTAATGCCGGCTTTTTTCAGCTCCTCAAGGTTGCCTTCGCGGGTGCGATTGGCCCATTCCTTAGTCATGACCACCGCGGGATCATAGACCAATTGTCCTTGAAAGTGCCCGCCCAAGGCCCGCATGGCCGCAGCGGAAATCACCCCTTCGGGCGCAGCGCCAATCCCCATGAGGGCGTGAATATTGGTACCAGAAAAGGCACAGGAGAGAGCCGCCGAAACGTCGCCATCGGTAATGAGTTGGACACGGGCACCGGCGTCCCGAATTTCTTGAATGAGATCATTGTGGCGATCGCGCTTCATGACCACCACCACCAATTCATCAACGGCGCGATCAAGGCATTCCGAGAGAATTTTCAGGTTTTCTGTCGCCGAGTTGCGAATGTCCACTTTGCCCTTAGCAGCAGGGGGCGCCGCCAGTTTCTTCATATAAAAGTCGGGAGCTGCAAACAACCCCCCTTTTTCGGAAATAGCCAGCACTGCCATTGATCCCGGTTGGCCATAGGCGCAGAGGTTTGTCCCTTCGCAGGGGTCAACGGCAATGTCAATTTCAATCAGTTCTTCGGGGTTACAGTATTGGGCAGCATCAGGACGGGTACAGATACCCACTTCTTCGCCGATGTAGAGCATCGGGGCTTCATCCCGTTCCCCTTCGCCAATCACAATGCGACCGCGCATATGGATTTGATTCATGCGGTTGCGCATGGCATC
>NZ_CALGOG010000002.1:0-71190 GCF_937958135.1 uncultured Thermosynechococcus sp.
TAATCGCATCGGCTAACGCCGGTTCTCGCTCCACAACACCATCCAAAATGATCATCCGCACCCAGTCCCCTGAGCCAATCGGCACGGTGGATTTATTGACAATGACCTTGTATCCCAAAGACAAATGGGCTCCAATGCCCCGCGCAACGGCTTCCACATAGCGGGTATCCGTTTCGCCATTCGGCAGAGCCGGTGTGCCGACGGCAATAAAGAGCACTTCACCAAACTCCACTCCAGCGCCAAGATCACTACTGAAGCTGATGCGGCCACTGGCAATGCAACCACGGAGCAACTCCGTCAAGCCGGGTTCGTAAATTGGAGATTCCCCCCGTTGCAGTAGCTTAACTTTATCAATGTTGTTGTCTATGCACAGCACCTCATGGCCGATATGTGCCAAACATACCCCCGTCACCAGACCCACATAGCCGGTGCCAATGACACAAACCCGCATTCTTGGTCACCTCCCTAAACCTCTACCATCATAGGGGTGTAGGGTACGCCCAACCGCTCGGCGAAGTCAGGAATTGTGCGCTGCAGCCCCTCTAGGAGGGGAACGGTTGGCTGCCAGTTCAACACCGTGCGGGCAAGGGTAATGTCGGGACGACGACGCTGGGGGTCATCACTGGGCAGGGGCTTGAACTGAATTTCCACCCCCGGATTAATCAGGGCTTGGATTTTTTGCGCCAGCTCCAGCACGGTGTACTCATCGGGGTTGCCAAGGTTCACAGGGCCAATGTAATCGCTATTCATCAGCCGAATCAAGCCTTCGACCAAATCGCTGACATAGCAAAAACTGCGGGTTTGGGAGCCATCCCCATAGACGGTGAGGGGAACACCCTGTAACGCTTGGACAATAAAATTGCTTACCACTCGGCCATCATTGACCTGCATCCGCGGGCCATAGGTATTGAAAATCCGTGCCACCCGAACATCCACATTATTCTGGCGGTGGTAGTCAAACGTAAGGGTTTCGGCAACGCGTTTGCCTTCGTCATAGCAGGCTCGAATGCCAATGGGGTTGACATGACCCCAGTAGGATTCCACTTGGGGATGCACCAGCGGGTTGCCATAGACTTCTGAGGTGGAGGCAAGAAGAAACCGCGCCTTCACGCGTTTGGCCAACCCCAGCATGTGGAGGGTGCCCATGACATTGGTTTTAATGGTCTTAACGGGGTTGTACTGGTAGTGAACGGGGGAGGCCGGGCAGGCCAAGTGATAGATTTGATCCACTTCAAGGCGAATGGGGTCAGTGATGTCGTGGCGGATAAGCTCAAAATTCGGGTGCCCCAGCCAACGCAGTAGATTGCGCTTTGTGCCTGTGAAGTAGTTATCGAGGCAAACCACCTCGTGACCAGCTTCCATTAATCGATCGACCAGATGGGAACCAATAAACCCAGCCCCCCCAGTAACCAGAATGCGCATTGTGTTGTCTGGTGTTGTCTAAATGCTATACCCTTGCCTCAGATTAGCACGAGTTCACACGAGTTCACAGGAAGCCGGCAATCTCTGATTTTAGGGGGCGATCGCCTAGCCCAAACCAAATTTAAGAGCCTGTCCCCGCACCGCAGTATTCACGGTTCCTTGGCTAAAGACAATCTCCCCATTGACAAAGGTGTAAACAGGCCACCCTGTCAATACCCAGCCCTCAAAGGGACTCCAACCGCACTTGGTCAGCAGTTCTTCACGACGCACAGGGCGATAGGTCTGCAAATCCACCAGGACAAGATCCGCATCATAGCCGGGGGCAATTTTGCCTTTATTGGGAATTTCGTAGGCTGCCGCAACCGCAGTGGACATCCAACGCACCACCTGCGGTACCGTACAACGACCGGCCATAGCTTGGGTCAACATCAGCGGCAAAGCGGTTTCTACCCCTGGCATCCCGGAGGGACTTTGGGGATAGGGCTGCGCCTTTTCCTCCAGGGTGTGGGGGGCATGATCCGTGGCAATAAAATCAATTATCCCCTCCAATAGTCCCTGCCAAAGTTTCTTGTTATCCTCCTCTGTCCGCAGGGGCGGGTTCATTTGGGCAAGGGAGCCAATTTTGGCGTAGGCCTCCGTGGTCAGCAGCAAGTGCTGGGGAGTGACTTCCACTGTGACCCACGGGAGCTTGTGCTGGCGCAGAAAGTCCACTTCAATGCCGGTGGAAAGATGGAGAATGTGCAGGCGGCGCTCATACTTGCGGGAGAGCTGAATCGCGAGCTGGGTGGCGTTGAGGGCAGCCATCTCATCTTGAATTTGCGAATGAACCGCCACATCGGTGATGCCGGCAAACTGTTTGCGACGGGCACGGATCCGCCCTTGATCTTCGGCATGGACGGCAATGAGGCGGTTGCCCTCACCGAAAATGCGGTCTAAAATTGGCTCCTCATCCACCAAGAGGGGGCCGTGCATTGACCCCATGAAAATCTTGATGCCACAGACGGGGTGAACGGTGTTGAGCACAGCCAGGTTGTCCTTGGTGGCACCGATGAAAAAGCCATAGTTCACCACACATTTGGCGGCGGCGCGGGCCAGTTTATCGTCTAGGGTGGCCTGATCAATCGTTGGGGGACGGGTATTAGGCATTTCCAAAAAGCTGGTGACCCCCCCCTTGGCACAGGCACAACTGGCGGTGAACAGATCCTCTTTGTGCTCTAAGCCCGGTTCGCGAAAATGCACTTGGGGGTCAATCACCCCAGGCAGCAGGGTTAAACCCGTTGCATCAATTACTGTATCGCCGGGATTCACGGTGACGGTTTCGGCCACCTCCGCAATGCGATTGCCCTCAAGGCGCACCTGTTGTTGCCGCAGTTCTCCCTCTGGGGTACAAATCACCGCATTTTGAATCGCGATCGCCACCCTGCTCTCCTAGAAAATCCTTTGAAACTTACTTTTTACCCTGTCTTACCGACCGGTCAGACTTGAGGACTGTGGAGAGAATTGTAAACTATAAACATCTGTAATAGCTACTGCGACAAAAACTTGTCTCAGATCTATCTTCTTAACGGAAATAAAACCTTTATACTGTAGAGCGTGTCTGTAGCTGGGGCGCGATCAAATCGCTATGGAATCGGGTATTGACTTACAGGGGCAATTCATCAGTGCATTAGAATCCTTTGGCCTGTCCCATGATTTGGCCAAACTGCTATGGCTCCCCCTGCCAATGTTAATGATGCTGATTGTGGCTACAGTGGGCGTGCTGGTTGCAGTTTGGCTCGAACGGAAAATTTCTGCTGCGGTGCAACAGCGTATTGGCCCTGAATACATCGGCCCCTTGGGGATTTTGGCCCCCTTGGCCGACGGCCTCAAACTAATTTTCAAAGAAGACGTTCTCCCTGCGAATAGCGATCGCTGGCTCTTTACCCTTGGTCCGGCGGTGGTGGTCATTCCCGTCTTTTTGTCCTACATTATTGTCCCCTTTGGTCAAAACCTACTGATCTCCAACTTGGCGATGGGCGTTTTCCTCTGGATTGCCCTTTCCAGTATTGCCCCCATTGGCCTGCTGATGTCGGGCTATGCTTCCAACAACAAATACTCCCTGTTGGGGGGTCTGCGGGCAGCTGCCCAATCTATTAGCTATGAGATTCCCCTTGCCTTAGCGGTGTTGGCGGTGGCCATGATGTCCAATGGCTTGAGCACCGTGGAAATTGTCGAGCAGCAGTCGGCCTATGGCATCCTCAGTTGGAATGTTTGGCGGCAACCCATTGGCTTTTTGATCTTTTGGATTGCGGCTTTGGCCGAGTGCGAGCGTCTCCCCTTTGACCTGCCGGAAGCAGAGGAGGAGCTTGTGGCGGGCTACCAAACGGAGTACGCCGGCATGAAATTTGCCCTCTTTTACCTAGGGGCCTACGTCAACCTTGTGCTTTCAGCGCTTCTGGTGAGTGTCTTGTACTTCGGAGGGTGGAGCTTCCCAATTCCCTTAGAAACGATAGCCCATCTCCTTGGCATTCCCGAAACTAATCCCTTTTTGCAGATTGCCTTTGCGGTGCTGGGCATCACAATGACCTTAGTAAAGGCCTACTTCTTCGTGTTTTTGGCAATTCTGCTGCGGTGGACGGTTCCCCGTGTGCGCATTGACCAACTCCTAGACCTAGGCTGGAAATTTCTACTCCCAGTGGGTCTGGTGAACTTGTTGCTCACAGCAGGCTTGAAGCTTGCCTTTCCCCTTGCCTTTGGCGGTTAAGAAACTCCCTATTTCCATGAGGTGACCCATGAAATTCCTCCATCAGATTACCAACTATGCCAAAGAGGCAGTGCAGTCTGCCAAGTATATTGGTCAAGGCCTATCGGTGACCTTTGATCACATGCGACGGCGACCCATTACCGTACAGTACCCCTACGAAAAACTCATTCCTTCAGAACGATTTCGGGGGCGGATTCACTTTGAATTTGACAAGTGCATTGCCTGTGAAGTGTGCGTGCGCGTCTGCCCCATTAATCTGCCGGTGGTAGATTGGGTCTTTAACAAAGAGATTAAAAAGAAAGAACTCAGGCACTATAGCATTGACTTTGGGGTGTGCATTTTCTGTGCCAACTGCGTCGAGTACTGCCCCACCAATTGCCTCTCAGTAACAGAGGAGTACGAACTGGCCACCTACGATCGCCATGAGCTGAACTACGACAGTGTGGCAATGGGGCGCATTCCCTACAAGGTAACTCAAGACCCGATGGTAACGCCGATTCGCGAATTTGCTTACCTGCCGGCAGGGGTCATGTCTGGCCATGAGTTGCCCCCAGGTGCCCAACGGGCGGGAGAGCGTCCGGAGGCGATCGCCAATATGACCAAGACCTCTGAAACATCTGAGAACTAGGAGTTGCTGCTGTGGACTTAGCCACCCTAACCCAAACGGTTACCTTCTTTGCCCTTGCAGGGGCAGTCCTCTTTGCTGCCCTTGGCGTTGTGCTGCTCGACAACGTGGTCTATTCTGCCTTTTTGCTGGGGGGTGTGTTCTTGAGTATCTCTGGACTGTACATCCTCATGAATGCAGACTTTGTTTCAGCAGCACAAATTCTCATCTATGTCGGCGCGGTGAATGTTCTTATCCTCTTTGCAATCATGCTCGTCAATAAACGAGAAGCCTATACACCCGTGCCGGGTCGTTGGCTGCGTCAGGGGGGCGCGGCAGTGGTCTCCCTTGGGGTCTTTGCGCTGCTGACAAAGATGATTTTGCAAACCCCTTGGAAAATTAGTGCTCTGCCCCCCACCCCCGACAGTATCAAAACAATTGGCCGGCACTTTTTTAGTGACTTTCTCTTGCCCTTTGAATTGGCTTCCGTCTTGCTGCTGATGGCTCTGATCGGCGCAGTGGTTCTGGCACGTCGCGAACTGGTGTTGGAACCTGAACCCATCTTAGGGGAAGAGGTGGTTCCCCCCTTGGAGTTACCGGAACGTCCGCGTGAACCTGTGGCTTTGTCTGAAAAGTAGAGGAAGACAATGCAGTTAACCTATGTTTTAATCTTGGCGGCACTGCTATTTTGTATTGGCATCTATGGCTTGGTTACCAGTCGCAATGCCGTCCGCGTGCTAATGTCCATTGAGTTGCTTCTAAATGCTGTTAACCTCAACCTGATTGGTTTTGCCAACTATCTGGATGGCCAGCAAATTAAGGGGCAGGTCTTTGCGGTGTTTGTGATTACTGTGGCAGCGGCAGAAGCGGCTGTGGGTTTAGCGATTATTTTGGCCATTTATCGCAATCGCGACACGGTTGACATGGAGAAATTCAACCTCTTGAAGTGGTAGGCTAGAAGCTGGAACTTGCTTCCCTCAATTGCCGTCCATACATCAGGAACCAGTGTCAGCAAAAGGGCAATCACCTATGACAGTGCGTCTTGGTAAATCGGTCACTTACCTGTCGTTCATGGCATTGGGGGCAGCCGCTGCAATGTTTGCCACCCACTTGATGCCGGCGTCAACCCCCTTAGTGACCCCCAGCTTGGCGCAGCTGCCGGCACCGCTACCGGCGGGAAATGACATTAATTTTATTGCCCGTGCTGTTGAGCAAGTAGGACCTGCGGTGGTACGGATTGATGCTTCCCGTACGGTACAAACCCGTGTACCGGCCATTTTTAATGACCCCTTCTTTCAAGAATTTTTTGGGCCAATGATGCCTCCCCCCAGTCGCGAAGAACGGGGGGTAGGATCAGGTTTCATTATTAGCAGTGATGGCTTGATTCTCACCAATGCCCACGTGGTGGAGGGTGCCAACCGCGTGCGAGTAACCCTTAAGGATGGCCGCACCTTTGAGGGTCAAGTCCTCGGCCAAGATCGTTTGACTGATGTGGCCGTGGTCAAAGTGAATGCCAACAATTTACCAGTGGTGCGCCTTGGCAATTCTGATAATTTGCGACCCGGCGAGTGGGCGATCGCCATCGGTAACCCCCTAGGTCTGGATAATACAGTGACGGCGGGAATTATTAGTGCCACCGGCCGCTCTAGCGGCGATATTGGTGTGCCCGATAAGCGGGTAGGTTTCATTCAAACCGATGCGGCCATTAACCCCGGTAACTCCGGTGGGCCGCTATTAAACCAGCGGGGGGAGGTTATCGGCATCAACACCGCCATCATTGGCGGCGCTCAAGGGTTAGGGTTTGCCATTCCCATTAATACAGCTCAGCGGATTGCTAAGCAACTGATTGCCAATGGCCGCGTAGATCACCCCTTCCTTGGCATTCGCATGGCCACTCTCAGTCCTGAAATACAGCAACGCCTCAATGCCAATCCCCGTAGCCCGATCCGCCTTCAAGACAGTGTGGGGGTAGTGATTGTTCAAGTGCTCCCTAATTCACCCGCAGCCCGTGCCGGTTTGCGAGCGGGGGATGTGATCCGTCGCATCAATGGCCAAACCATCACCAAAGCAGATCAAGTGCAGCAAATGGTGGAAAACACCGGTATTGGTCGCACAATGCAACTGGAAGTCAGCCGAAACGGTCAAACCCTAACTGTGGCTGTGCAGCCGGCTCCCCTCCCTGCCCAAGCCAGTCGCTAACGTGCTGACCGCAGTGCTAATTATTCCAACGGGAATTGGCGCTGCCATTGGCGGCTATGCGGGCGATGCGATTCCTGTTGTCCGTGCCTTGGCGCAGGTGTGCGATCGCCTAGTTACCCATCCCAATGTTCTCAACGGGGCGATGCTCTATTGGCCACTGCCCAATGTGTGGTATGTCGAAGGCTATGCCCTTGATGAATTTGCTGTGGGCCGTTGGGGGTTATTGCCACCGCGTCCAAATCGCATTGGCCTTTTGCTAGATGCAGCCATTGAACCGGAGCTGCAACTTCGCCATCGTCAAGCGGCGGCGGCCTGTTCTGCCACCTTGGGTTTAACCATTACTGAACCGGTGATTACAGATGAGCCTTTGGGAGTGCAATTACAAACCGCTGCTTCCGGCGCAACATGGGGCACCTTGGCAAACCCTGCCAGTTTATTGCGGGGGGTAGAAAAGCTGATGCAAGCGGCTAAGGCGGAGGCGATCGCCATTGTCAGCCGCTTTCCAGACGATCTAGGCACAGCAGCATTGCACCATTATCGCAGTGGCCATGGCGTGGATCCCCTAGCAGGGGCAGAAGCAGTCATTAGTCACTTGGTTGTCCAGCACTTTGAGATTCCAGCGGCCCATGCCCCAGCCTTGCAACCATTGCCCCTAGAGGAGACCGTGCATCCCCGCGCCCTTGCCGAAGAAATTGGCTACACCTTTTTGCCGTCGGTGTTGGTGGGATTGAGTTGTGCTCCTCGCTACAGCCGAACCACCCCACAGGCGTTGTGGCAACAGGATGTAGATGCCGTGATTGTACCCGCCACTGCCCTTGGTGGACGGGGAGTTCTGGCCTTTGCCCATCAGGGCGTTCCTATCCTAACGGTAGCCAACAATACCACAACCCTCAATGTTACAGGTGCCGATCTAGGGATAGAGACAATTCCTTGCCAGTCCTATGCCGAAGCCATTGGCGTCCTGAGTGCGATGAAGGCAGGGGTATCTTGGCGGAGCGTCACAACAGCAACCTGAAAAAATTTTTGCCTTCTGGGCATAGCCAGCACATCGCCCAAGGGGAACTCCCAGACACGGTGGAGAGGGTGGCTGATAAACGTAACTTGCCCCCATTCGGCACCCTCTAGGTGAACTGAACAAGTTGCAGAATCGCCAGGGGATTACAGCGCACGGATTTGATGAACTCCGGCACAGGATGAATGCGGTGGAGGATGTTTTGGTTCATCTCGGATATGCGGTGCGAGCCAATTCCCAGATTGCCCCTGAATTCACTTTCTAGATAGTGGTGCAGGCGATGCCGCTTCCCCCTTAGCCAACCCCTGCAATTTTAGACAAAACTCAACTAGGGGAAGATCTCGGCCGACGGTTGGTAGAACCATCCCCTGAGGAACCTCCTCCCCCATCCCTGACCTTTTTTTAGAGTGGTGGCTAAAAACCGCTCAGACCTTCACCAAGAAAATGCTGTTGGCCGCCCTCGGCGGGATGAGAGCACGGACGCTCCTCGGTTTTTCGGCTGAAGCAGCGGGTGTCCGCGCTGGCACTCAAATTAGTCGTCATCTGGATCTGCAACAGTCCAACACCGCAGTAAGAAAGAAGAAAGTATAATTCTAAGGTAGTGGCCTCTGGAGATGTCCAGCGCGACAGGAGCGAACTAATGCTCGATACCATCTTACTCCTCATTGTCGTCGTGATGGGAATTGCCGTTGGCTTCAACAGCATTGACCTACTCCCGGCAACCGTTCTAGATCAAGTAGCTAACGTTCGTGGATTGCAGTGGGTCACGGCAGGGTTTGGTGCCATTTTAGGTATTGCCTTTGGTCTATTGTTGCAATCCTTTTACCATCGTCTTGAGCGCAATATCCGTCAATTACCGCCAGAAACACTCTTGTCGCGAGCAGTGGGTCTTGTGGTGGGATTGCTTCTCGCCAATTTGGTGCTGGCACCGATTTTTCTGTTACCCATTCCCAAGGACTTTTCGTTTATTAAGCCACTGATTGCCGTTCTTACCAGCATTCTCTTTGCCTACTCGGGCACCACATTGGCGGATAGTCACGGCGCTGCCCTTCTGCGTCTGATTAACCCCAACGCTGTGGCCAGTAGTCTCTTAGCAGAGGGGACGCTTAAACCCGCCCGTGCCAAGGTACTGGATACCAGTTGCATTATTGATGGTCGCATTGAGGCACTCTTGAATTTAGGAGTACTGGAAGGCCAGATTATTGTGCCCCAGTTTGTGCTTCAGGAGTTGCAACTGATTGCCGATGCGGGGAATGAGCAAAAACGGATCCGCGGCCGGCGGGGGCTGGATGTCTTAAACCGTCTTCAAGCAAGTTTGGGCGATCGCATTGTCATTCACTCGGCAGACTATCCAGAACTAACAACGGTGGATGCTAAGCTAGTACGGCTGTGCCAAGAAATTAACGGCACCCTTGTCACCAATGATTTGAACCTGAACAAAGTTGCCCGCTTCCAAAAAGTGGATGTCTTTAACGTCAACGAGGTAGCGCAAGCTCTCCGTCCCATTTATCTTCCCGGCGATACGCTGGAGTTGAAAATTCTCAAGGAAGGGAAAGAGCCTGCCCAAGGGGTGGGCTATCTTGAGGATGGCACGATGGTGGTTGTTGAAGAGGGGGTTGATCACATCGGCGATCAGCTGTCGGTGGTCGTCACGGGTGCCCTGCAAACCGCGGCAGGTCGCATGATTTTTGCTCGCCTCCAAATGCCCACCATTGCCTAGCATTGCCTGCTTTCGCCCCTAGGGGTATGACATGACCCAAAAGCCACCAAAGGTTGCTTCACCTCGGCAACTGGTTTCTGCGGGGAGATGGGGCTTCTTTGTTTTTAGCCTCCTATTCCTCATAGGCGTGCTATTGGCAACGGTGTGGTAACCGATACTCTTTCCCATTGATCTGGTGAATCCGGATCAGCTACGGCCATTACCGAATTTCTTGCAACTGCCGGCGGATGACCTAAGGGTCTGGTGGCCTGTGGTTCTTGCAGCAGGGGTGGCGATCGCCCTCAACTTTATTCCCAGCAATAATGTCAGCCGCCTCATTGTGATTCTTTTGGGCTGCCGCTATCTGGTGTGGCGTGGCTGGGTAACGTTAAATGATGCCCACTGGCTCAGTTGCGGCTTGGTGAATTTGTCCAGGACTATTGGCCTAAAGCAGGCCGCGATAGCGAATAAACGTCAACACTGCTGCCCACGACCCCAAGGCCACCTTAAGGGCAATGAGAATATTCAGCCCAGGAATCCAACCGCCACTGAGGAGCGTGCCAAACTGACCCGCAGGCAAGGCCACTCCTATCAATAGGCTGGCACCGCAGAGTATGAAAACAATCACAGAGATTTTTTCCCAGGTGGCGGCATGGAAACGCCGATAAATGCTCTCTAACCACTCTGGAGCGGAAGTAATGGCCACAAGGCCAATCGCCGTCCCGCCAGCGACGCCAGCAGCAAATCCACCCCCCGGACTCAGGTGCCCCCGCAGGGCCAATTCAAGACACACAAGGGAGCAAATGGTGGCGCCAAATCTTGCCAAAACAATGGAAGGTTGATCGTTAAAGCGGCTAACGTGGCCAAGGGGTTTTTCATTGCTGAGTAAATACTGCGCCCCCATGATGGCAAGGGTGAATACCACCACCTCAAAAATGGTGTCGTACAAGCGATTGCGCAAAATCACGGCAGTAACGGCATTGGGAATTGCACTTTGGTGAACAAGGGTTTCGACAATGGGAATCGTCGGTACTGTAGGTGGGGTGGGGATCATCAGCATTTTCCCCAGCAGCAGCACTGCCGCAATCCCATAAAGCCAAATCATGCCCTTGACTCCTTTTCAGTAGGCAAAGGGTAATACACCAGTTCTGTGAGATTGGTGAGGTGGGGCTTGAGGAGGGTATAGAGACGTGGAACTCGGGTCATCGTTAATAATTGAGTGGTTTCTTCAGCACAGAGGGCGTGGATCTCGCGATCGCGGAGTGCTATTTTAAGTTGCTCAAACGTAGGATAAATGATCAATTCAACACGCAAATGATAGGGGGCAACGGCTTCACGAATGGCTTCCAGTAAACGATCCAAGCTATCGGTGGAGAGAGCTGAAGCCAGGATGCCCAACCGCAACACAAGGGAGGAGCGCACGGCAACTGCGTAGAGCATAATTGAGAGCATGGTTCCCACAAGGGCCTCGGTCAATGCCACATCAGCAGCACCCAGAATTGCGTAGATCAAGGCGGCTACAGCACCCACAATGCCCCGAATGACCAAGACATGGTAGGGATTATCCTGAAATACCAACATTAAGGCGGTAAGCGGTAGGAGTGCTGTTACCCCAATCATCCAGCTATCCATCACTGTCCTCCCCTTGGGAGCAGTAGGCCAGCACATAGCCCAAAATGGTGTTCCAAAGGGCAAGGGAAATGAGCGCCAAGACGAGAAGCGGCCATTCGCGGGGAATGCGCAGTAACACGCCGATCATGATAGCCATCGAACCCAAGGTATCTGAGACCGACAAAAAATGCAGTTTATAGAGGGGCGATCGCCGACCCACCAGTGGCCATGTGCCCCACAACCAGAGAAATAGACCAAAGCTGATGCAGGCATTACTAAGCCACTGTAGGATCACTTTACCCCCTCCCTAAAGATTGGCGACATCCCGCAGTCGTCGCAGAATCTGCGCAAGGAGCATCAAGGCACCATTGCCCACACTGAGAATGATGATGCCCACAATGCCAATCATCCAATCATCCCGCTGCACCGACACCAGCAAGATCATAATTGCTGCTTTTGTGGCAATACTGGCAAAAGCCAACATCTTCGACCAGATGTGCTCCCCTTTCCAAGCAGCATAGAGGGGAATACCCAGAATCAGCAGCATGATGACTAAAAAGGCCGTCATTTTTCGGGTCTGTGCTCCACGAGTTGATGGACTTCAAACCAGCCCTCCTCGTTGTAGTGCAGTACAATCGTCTTGGGCGTGAAGGTGATCGTAAAAATATCCAGAAAAATCAACCCAGGGGCACGGGTAGGGTCAACGGGTTCACGGACAATCGCTTCATGGGGATGGGGACGCACTATCATTTCAATCGCTTGAATATAGGCACGGGGAACAGCCATCACCACTTTTCCTAGGGTACTCAGCCACTGCCATAGTGTTGCCCTACCCCTTCGGCCTTGAGGCAGCAGGAGCGAAACCAGAATACCAATCGCCAGATTGACCAAACCAAAGTCCGCCGTCAGCAGCAGCCAAATCATCAGGCGCAGGGCAAAGATCAAATAATTCATAGGGCTAATCCCACCAAGCCAAGTAACAGTAATAGCATCACCCCTAGAAGATGCTCTAGGCGCTCCCAAGCCCCCCGCCAAGGGGATTCCCAGCGGGAGACCCCCAAGGCCACCAGACCACACCCCACCAAGGGCAGCAAAAAAGCGCGTAACAAACCCATGCCACTCCTGTAGGCTTCCATGTAGCCGGCATTGGCAAGAAATAGCCCACCCAAGAGCACCATGGTGGCGGTACTGTAGCCCACGGGCAGAGGGGTCTTGCCGGGATAGTGGGGCAAAAAGAGGAATTTGCTGTAAATTGTGGCCGTTAAACAGCCAGCGCCATAGAGCAGTCCCTGCTGCCACGGCTCAAGGTAACTCAGGGTCAAGACCTTAGCGGGAAATCCGGCAAGGAAGGGCACACCGACAATGCCATAACCGGCAATTATCAGGGCGATCGCCACCGGGCGCGGCAAACCCTCTTGGCGCAATTCACTAAGACGATAGTGACGCAGTTCCCCCACACTCAGAAAAAGACTGGCCTTTGCTAAACCGTGCATAAGGGCATACAAACCTGCCGCTGCTGGGGCAATGATCACCCATCCCAGTTGGCCAAGGGTACTGAAGCTGAGCATCCGCCGCACATCCTCGGCCACCAAGGCAAACACTGCTCCAAACAAGATCGAGGCGAGGGCAAAAAGCTGCACAATGTCGGCCATCTCGCTATACAGGAGACTGAGGCGAGCTAGACTAAAAACTCCCGCATTTTCGACAACGCCGGCTAGGAGAGCAGCAACAACAGGAGCGGCAACAACATTCGTTTGGGGTAACCAAAGCCCACTGACGAAAATGGCGCCCTTTGCCAACAATGCCACCAAAATCAGAGCCACAGCTTCTGGCGGTGCTGGCATCAGAGCACTAAAGGCAAAGGTATAGTTTGTCCGATAAACAAGAGCTACCCCTATGAGATAGAAGAGCATGGCCACATTGCTCACCATCAGGTAGCGCAGGGCAATCCAAAGAGAACGATCGCTGGGGGGATAGGCAATCAATAGAAAGACGACAATCCCCAGCACCTCAATATTGACGTAGAGACTGAGGAAATCCGCTGAAATAAAGACGGTGTTGGCACAGCCGTGGAGCAGACACAGCAGAACATGAAAGAACGCCCTATAGCCCTCCTGCCACGTATGTAACAGTGCTGCCAAAATGACGAGGGCATTGGTGACAATAAAGTAGCCACTGAGGGGGTCAATGCTCAAGGAAACGCCAAAGCTATCCAGCAGGATAAAGGAAGTGTTGATTTGGTGGATGATGATGCCTAAGCCGACACAGAGGGAAACCAAGGCGATCGCCAGCGTTAGACCCCGCGCCAAGGGGGGCAGTAGATAAAGCATTAAACCGGCCACAAATGGCAACAAAATCCAAGCGATCGCCAGCTCTGTCATTGCCACTTCCTACAGATACTTTTGATCAATTTCTGGCGTTTCCAAAGTTGGGTTATCCCGCGCTAGCTTCATTGCCGCCACCAGCATCAGCGTTTGAATTGAAAGACCAATCACGATCGCGGTTAAAATCACCGCTTGGGGCAGCGGATCCGCATAGGCAGTATCAAAGACCCCCCCACGCGCAATAGGTGTAACAAAGCCACTGTGGGTAGCAATCACCACAAACAAAGCCACCACGCCGGTGCTCATGACATCCATTGTCACAATCTTCATGAGTAGATTTTTCTTGACAATCGTGGCTAAAAAACCAACGAGGATAGTGACAAAAACGCTTGCTTGCAAGAAAATCATGACTTTAACCCGCAGACACCCTGATATTTAGAACAGACTTTAACATTCCCTCTTTCCTTTGGGGTGCAGTTTTTTGCGGTAGAACTGCACCGCCGTAGCCAACGGTGGGGAACCTGCCGGCCTCCTTAAGCACGTTAAACCCCATCTTAACTTTATTCAGATCAATGTTAGTTTTCTATTAAATAGGTTTTTGTCAATAGCTATGCCATGAACTTTATAATTTAGAAAAGTGCTTAACAATTTGCAACATTTGGCGAATAGGTATATATTCTTATTGAGGTACTTTAGATACTTAAACAGATCACTGGACTCGTCCCTTGGGGGGTTGTCTGATGAATGTCCAATTTCCTTGGCTGACTGTAGTAACGCTGCTGCCTTTAGGGGCAGCCTTCTTGATTCCCGTGTTGCCCGACCGCGAGGGGAAGACAGTCCGCTGGTATGCCCTGGCGATCGCACTCCTCGAATTTGGCCTTTCGGCAATGGTTTTCTGGCAGCACTACGATGCCCAATCTGCCCAGATGCAAATAGTGGAAACTGTGCCTTGGCTCCCGCAAATTGGCCTGAACTGGTCTCTAGCGGTTGATGGCCTTGCCGTCCCCCTGATTTTACTGACGGGTCTGGTGAATACAGTGGCAATCTTTGCGGCTTGGCAAGTGAAGCAAAAGCCGCGTTTATTTTATTTCCTGATGCTGGCACTCTACAGTGCCCAAATTGGCGTCTTTGCTGCCCAAGACCTGATTCTTTTCTTTTTGCTGTGGGAACTGGAACTGGTCCCTGTCTATTTGCTGATTTCTATCTGGGGCGGCGCCAAACGCCAATACGCTGCAACCAAATTCATTCTCTACACTGCCGTTGGTTCCCTCTTTATCCTCATTGCTGGCCTAGCGATGGCCTTCTATGGCGGTGACTTTACCCTCAGCATGATGGCTTTAGGCCTGAAGGACTATCCCTTGGCGCTGGAACTCCTTGCTTACAGTGGCTTCCTGATTGCCTTTGGGGTCAAGCTGCCGATTTTCCCACTACACACTTGGTTGCCCGATGCCCATGGGGAAGCCTCTGCGCCGGTCTCGATGGTGTTGGCAGGAGTGCTTTTGAAAATGGGGGGCTATGGTCTAATTCGCTTCAACCTGCAAATGCTCCCCGATGCCCACATCTACTTTGCCCCTGTCCTCATTGCCCTAGGCGTGGTGAATATTGTCTATGGTGCCCTGACTGCCTTTGGCCAAGAAAATCTAAAGCGGCGACTGGCCTACTCCTCAATTTCCCACATGGGTTTTGTGCTCTTGGGGATTGGTGCCCTCAACGGCATTGGTCTCAATGGGGCGATGCTCCAAATGCTCTCCCACGGTTTGATTGCGGCTGCCCTCTTCTTCTTGGCGGGGGTGACCTATGATCGCACCCACACCTTGGCCATGGAAAAAATGAGCGGCATTGCTCAATCCATGCCGAAAACCTTTGCCCTCTTTACCGCCGCCGCCATGGCCTCTTTGGCACTGCCCGGCATGAGTGGCTTTGTCAGTGAACTCACCGTCTTTTTGGGCTTAACCAACAGCGATGCCTACTCCACCACCTTCAAAGTGGGGGTGATGTTCCTTGCGGCGGTGGGGGTGATTATCACGCCCGTCTATCTGCTCTCGATGCTGCGCCGTGTCTTTACGGGCAAACAAGCGGGCGATATATTCGACAAACTGCTTTTGGACATCAATCCCCGTGAAACTTTTATTGCCCTCTCCCTCCTGTTACCGATTATTGCTGTGGGGATGTATCCCAAACTGGCTACCCAGACCTACGACGTGACCACAACGGCGATCGCCACTCACGTCCATGCCGCCCTCCCTGCGGTGGCGCAACACCATCTGCCCCTGTATGCTCAATTAACGCAATTTGCTCCCAGTTTGCTGAGTGAGGCAGCAGTTGCCAACAGTACCCTGTAGGGCTTTAGGGAGGGGGATGCAGGTTTGCCAACTGGCAGGTCAAGGCATTCATTAGCTAGAGTGGAGTAACAGCATTCCTGCCCTTGGGCAGATTGCATCCAGCCCTTTTCCCAAAGATAGTACGTGCTTCGCCCTGTGAAAACTAAGATAGAAGAGCAATCCATCTCTTCTGTTGTCTCCATATCCTAGAAAAGGGCTGTAAACTGAATACGGTGATTCAATACAGGCTCTATGAGTAATCTTGAGAAACAAATCGAACAAGCTCGCGAGGAAGCCCATCAAATCTGTGATACCGAAGGGGCAACCTCTGGACAATGCGCCGCTGCTTGGGACGCCCTTGAGGAACTGCAAGCGGAAGCTGCCCATCAGCGCGCTGAACAGCAAGATCACAAAACCTCCTTTCAGCAGTACTGCGATGATAACCCTGATGCTGCTGAGTGTCGCATCTACGACGACTAAGGGTTGAGGCTGTGGGTCGCTGGCAACAGTTGTGGGATCAATTTGCCGCAGCGACGGGTCAGCGGCTCCACGATGGTCAAGCCCTTGCAGTGGGGGGTGGCAGTATTAACACCACCTATGTGTGGCAGCATCCGCAGCAAACGCTTTTTATCAAATTTAATCGCCCTGAACGGCAATCTATGTTTGCTGCCGAAGCCAATGCCTTGCGGGCGATCGCCAAGGTTCAGGCAATTCGTGTTCCCTTGCCCCTGCTGTGGGGAAGTGTGGCGGACGCTAGTTTTCTAGTGTTAGAATACCTGCCGCTGACCAGTTCAGGGGATTGGTGGCAAATGGGGGCACAGCTAGCGCGGTTGCATCTCCAGGGCACAGGCGATCGCTACGGTTGGCCAGAAAATAACACCATTGGTGCCACCCCCCAAATCAACCCTTGGTCAGACAACTGGGGCGAATTTTTCCGCGATGCTCGGCTGCGTTATCAGTTTGATCTGGCTCGCCGTCGGGGTGGGCACTTTCCCAAAGCTGAGAAGTTACTGGCAGCCATTCCGGAACTCCTGAATCATGAGCCAGCCCCTACCCTAGTTCACGGCGATCTCTGGTCGGGGAATGCTGCCTTTTGCCGCACAGGGGAACCTGTGATTTTTGACCCTGCCAGTTACTATGGCGATCGCGAAGTGGACTTAGCAATGAGTGAACTCTTTGGGGGGTTTCCTGATGCTTTTTATCAGGGCTATAACGCCACCTATCCCCTACCCGCCGCCTATGCACAACGGAAAACCGTTTACAACCTGTACCACATTCTCAATCACTTCAATCTTTTTGGCGGTAGTTATGCTGCCCAAGCTCAGTACATGATTGAGCAGATCCTACGATCCCTCTGAGTCAGGTTCTAGCTTATCCCGTGGAACAGAATGCTTTCCAAAGCACCCGAAGATTAAACAGTAACCTCTAGCCTGATGTCGCTGTAGTATCGTGGAGTGCATAGCTTCAATTTGTTTGCGAGATTCCCTCCTATGTCCGATGGCAAAGTGCCACCCACGAATGCTTCTACGACCGAATCTATTGCAGCCAAGACCAACAAGGCGACAGAACCTTGGTGGCTGGAAATGGCCAAAACCCTAGGATTAGCGGCTGTTCTTGCTATTGGTATTCGTACATTTGTGGCGGAGGCCCGCTATATCCCCACCGGCTCAATGGAAGAAACCCTGCTGATTAACGATCGCCTGATTATTGAAAAAATCAGTTACTATTTTCACTCCCCCCACCGTGGCGACATTATCGTTTTTAATCCAACCCCAGCGCTCCAGCAGGCGGGCTTTCGCGATGCCTTCATCAAACGGGTAGTGGGCTTGCCCGGCGATCGCGTGGAGCTGCGTCAAGGGCGAGTCTATGTTAACAATCAACCCCTACCTGAACCCTATCTTGCGCCTTCATCTTTTACGTCGGTGGATACCTGTGCCGGCATACAGCCCTATTTGGCACAACCGCAAGTCATTCCCCCCAATAGTTACTTGGTTTTGGGAGATAACCGCAATAACAGCTTTGACGGTCGCTGCTGGGGGGTGGTACCCCGCAATTACATTATTGGTCGGGCGGCAATTCGTTTTTGGCCCCCCGATCGCTGGGGGCTGATTACGAATCCCATGGCACCGCAACAGTGAGGCAAACGCTGCGCACTGAAGTACTGGTGGTTGGCGGTGGTACGGGGGGGGTAGCTGCTGCCTTAACGGCGGCTCGTGCCGGTGCGCAAACGGTGCTGGTCAGTGAAACCCCTTGGCTTGGCGGCATGCTCACCAGTGCGGGGGTAGCTGCGCCCGATGGCAATGAACTCATGGCTTGGCAAACAGGACTGTGGGGTCAATTTCTGCGGGCGATCGCCCAGCGACAGCCGGGGGGGCTAGATCATGCTTGGGTGAGTTTCTTTACCTTTGAGCCAAAGGTGGCCGCTGATCTGTTTGCCGAGTGGGTCAAGGCAACCCCTCACCTGACGTGGATTGTCGGCGATCTTCCCCAAGCGGTTTTGCGCCAAGGCGATCGCATCCTCGGTGTAGAATTTACCGGCCTCACCATCCATGCCCAAATCACCATTGACGCCACAGAACTGGGGGATCTCCTTGCCTTGGGGCAGATTCCCCATCGCTGGGGGTGGGAGTGGCAGGCGGAAACCCAAGAACCCTCTGCACCTGTAGCCCCCACCCCTCTGACGCAGACCTATCCCGTTCAAGCCCCCACATGGGTTGTGGTGTTGCAGGACTATGGGGAGGGAGCCACTGCCCCGGAGATTCTCCCTTCGCCGCTGTGGGAGGAGCGCAAATTTAGCGGCGCTTGGGCTGGCTACGACCCGCAGCACTTTCTCAACTATGGCCGCCTGCCGGGAAATCGCTTTATGCTTAACTGGCCACAGCAGGGAAATGACTATGGCGTGGGTCTGGAGCGCCTGGTGGGTTCTCCCCAAGCTCGCCAGGCCTTTTGTCAAGAAGCGCGCTGGCACGCCCAGGATTTTGCCTGCTACATTCAACGCCACCTTGGGCGCCGCTATGGTCTAGCGGAGGAGACCTTTCCCCGATTCCCCGCTAGCTTGGGGGGCGGTGCCTATGCCCTCCATCCCTACTACCGGGAAAGTCGCCGTCTGATCGGCCTTACCACGATTCAAGAGCAGGACATTCTCCCCAATGCTCCACCCCCCGTTGATGCTCAAGGTCACTACACGGGGATTGCTATTGGCAACTACCCGAACGATCACCACTATCCAGGGATGGAACTCCCCCTGATGCCTAAGTCTATCCGTTGGGGCGGTCGCTGGACAGGGACGCCCTTTGTAGTTCCCTATACCTCCTTAATCCCCCAGCGGGTAGAAGGCTTTTTAGTTGCAGAGAAAAATATCTCCGTGACCCACATTGCCAATGGTGCCACCCGCTTGCAACCTTTGGTCATGGGCATTGGGCAGGGGGCAGGGTGGTTAGCTGCCACAGCCATTCGCCAAGGGAAATCTCCTCAAGAGCTGGTGGGTGCCCTTGATCTGAGGCCTTTAATTCAGGCGTGCCAGCAGGGCATTTTTCCCTTCTTTAACCTGCCATTGCAACATCCAGAATGGGAAGCTTGGCAACTCCGAACGTTAGAGACCTTTGATCCTACCCTTCCCCTGCCTTGGACGGTGGCGATCGCCCACCCCACGCCGATGACTGTGACCGCAGGAATGCAAACTCTCAGGGGCGAATTTGTGAAATTAGGAGAGCAAGCCTATCAACTGCATACTGATCGGCGGTTGTGGCCCTTGGTGACGCTCCACCCCACTGTGAACGAGCGCCTGCAAACCTATAGAGATGGGCAGCCGATTACGGTTACAGGCTTCGTGAACCCCTATGCCCCCTGGATACGGGTAGAGCATGTGGCCTAGGTTTCGCAGCTCAGTTCCCCAAGGCGTTAATTAAAGCGTAGATTCTCGCCGTAGTCCACGGAAACATCAATAATGCGGGGGACAGACTCCCCTAAAGCCGTTTTAAGAGTTGGAATAGTAACAATGCCTGATGACCCCATCACTTGGCGTAGGTTATGGATTAACTTCTGCGCTTTGACGGCAAAGCTCTCATTTTCAAGGCATTTCATAATTCAGCCGAAAGTTATCCTGCTGCCAGATCAGAGATCACTTTGGCCAGGTCAATGTCCTTTTGGGTAATCCCACCCGCATCATGGGTGGTGAGGCAGACTGTCACCCGATTCCAAGAAATGGTTAAATCTGGGTGGTGTCCCGCCTGTTCAGCGGGATCCACAAGGCGATTGACAAAAGCAATCGAACCTAGGAAGTCTTTGAAGGTAAAGGTTTGTTCAAGGCGATCGCCCACCAGTTTCCAGCCGGGTAAGCTGGCTAGCTGCCCCTCAATCTCGGCTTGGGATAATCGCTCTGCCATGGTTTTGCCTCAATCCCTTCGTTCTAGGGTAGCAAAGCTAACTTACCAACTGGCCTTGACTACCCCCGGCAGTAGCCCTTGGTGTGCCATTTCCCGCAGGGCATTGCGGCAGAGGCCAAAATCCCGGTAATAGCCCCGCGGGCGACCCGTCAGCCAGCAGCGATTCCGCAGCCGTGAAGGGGCACTGTTGCGGGGCAAGCGTTGCAGTTGACGATGGATGCTCATGATCTCTTCTGGGGTTTCGGCACTGGCCAGTTTGGCCTTGAGTTCTTGGCGTTTACTGGCGTATTTAGCAACGAGCCGTTGCCGCTTTTTCTCCCGTTCGATCATGCTTTTTTTGGCCATGGGGGTGTGTTTGTCCTCGATAATGGTGAATTTGGTATCCTATATCGTATCAAAGAGCGATTTGCCGCTGCAACTGTTGATCCTTGCGGGGTATTCCTGTGCCCTTACATCTGTACAACACACTGTCTCGCCGCCTTGAACCCTTTTCCGCCCTGCACCCAGAGCGGGTGACCATTTATGCCTGTGGGGTCACGGTGTATGACTACTGCCATCTAGGACATGCCCGTTCCTACGTAGCGTGGGATGTACTGCGCCGCTATCTCACGTTCTTGGGCTACTCCGTGTACTACGTCCAGAATTTTACCGATGTTGACGACAAAATTATTCGGCGCGCCCTTGAACAGGGAGAAACCATGGCGGCGGTCAGCGATCGCTACATTGCGGCCTACCACGAGGATATGGCTCGCCTGAACATTTTGCCGGCCAATGCCTATCCCCGCGCCACAGCGGCCATTCCGGCCATCCTTGACCTTATTCAAAGTCTCATTGAGCGCGGCTATGCCTATGTGGTGGACGCAGATGTGTACTATGCGGTGGAGCGGTTTCCCAACTACGGCAAGCTCTCTGGGCGCCAACTTTCTCAATTGGTCGCCGGTGCCAGCGGTCGGGTTGAGGAAGGGGAAGAGCAGCGCAAACATCACCCCCTAGATTTTGCCCTTTGGAAAGCTGCCAAACCAGAAGAAACCCAAGTGTATGAACCGTGGGAAGCGCCTTGGGGCAAAGGCCGCCCCGGCTGGCACATTGAATGTTCAGCCATGGTGCAACAGGTCTTAGGGCCAACCATTGACATTCACTGCGGGGGCATGGATTTAATTTTCCCTCACCACGAAAATGAAATTGCCCAATCAGAGGCGGTGACGCAACAGCCCCTTGCACGGTTTTGGCTGCACAACGGCTTTGTGACCGTTAATGCCGAGAAAATGTCGAAGTCATTGGGCAACTTCACCACTATTCGCGATTTGCTGGCCCAGGGGGTTGATCCAATGGCGTTACGCCTGTTGGTGTTGCAGGCTCAATACCGCAAACCTTTGGACTTTACACCGGAGGCACTTACCGCCGCTACCAAGGGCTGGCAAACCTTGGCGGAAGCCCTGCGCTTGAATCGGCAGATTCCCCTCCCCCCCGCGCCGCCGCAAGACGCGAAAAGCCACCCCAGTGGCCAAGCCTTTTGTCAGGCCATGGATGACGACTTGAACACTGCCGCTGCTTTGGCAGTGATCTTTGAACTGGCGAAAACCCTCAATCGCGAGCAGCATCGCTATCTCCATGGGGGAGACTTGGGGCGATCGCTCACTGAGGTGAGTCGCGATTGGCACACTTTGGTGACCCTTGCTCAGGTGTTGGGTTTAGAGGTCAAAGAGGAGTCAAAAGCTTCGCAGACAATAGGACTAACCGATGAGGAAATTCAAGAGTTAGTTGCGGCTCGTACTGCTGCCCGTCAAGCCAAGAACTATGCCGAGAGCGATCGCCTGCGGGATCTGCTGTTGGCTCGAGGGGTCAAACTCGTGGATCAAAAGGATGGCACCACCCATTGGTTCCGCATACCCGCTGGCTTAACCTCTTGAATTTGGAGTCAATCATGAACGAGTCTCTGCCTGAGCTGCGTCAGGAACTCTTGGCGCTTCTTTGCCGCGATGCTTACCGCAGCGGTGACTTTATCCTTGCCTCTGGCCAAAAAAGCCAATACTACATTAACTGCAAACCTGTGACCCTCTCGGCGCGGGGCGCTTACCTTGTGGGGCGACTCTTCTTGGAGCAATTAGCTCCGGAAGCAGTGGCAGTGGCGGGTCTTACCCTTGGGGCAGACCCCTTGGTGGTGGCCGTGAGCGTGCTCTCCAATTTGCAGGGGCAGGATCGGGCGGCGCTGATTGTACGCAAGGAAGCCAAAGGCCACGGCACGATGAGCTTTATTGAAGGCCCCCCCTTGCCCCAAGGGGCGGTAGTCACGGTGCTGGAGGATGTGATCACCAGCGGCGGCTCTGCCCTCAAGGCCGTTTTACGTCTTCAAGAGGCGGGTTACGTTGTTAATGAAGTCCTTGCCATTGTGGATCGCCAGGCGGGCGGGGAAGCCGCCTTGACGGCTCAGGGGGTACCCCTGCGATCGCTTTTTCGAGTTAGTGACCTTGCAGCCTATCTCAATTCGGCTCAATTAAATCCCCAACCGCTGGTAGATTTCCTCTAGGTGCTTGAGGTGATGTTCAGGGTTAAAGCAAGCTTCGAGTTCCTCTGGTGTAAGGTAGCGCCGAATTTCTGGATC
Organism: uncultured Thermosynechococcus sp.; assembly: GCF_937958135.1. Classification (NCBI taxonomy): domain Bacteria; kingdom Bacillati; phylum Cyanobacteriota; class Cyanophyceae; order Acaryochloridales; family Thermosynechococcaceae; genus Thermosynechococcus; species uncultured Thermosynechococcus sp. The sequence goes on from NZ_CALGOG010000002.1 coordinate 22,923, forward strand.
CCCTTTGAGGTTGGCGGCAAAATCCCCATTGGGTTGATTCCACGCGGCGTGGGCGTGTTTTTGCACCAAGGCGTAGGCGGCTTCGCGACTTAGACCCTTCTCCACCAGTGCCAAGAGCACCCGCTGACTAAAGATCACACCGCCGTAGCAATTCATATTGCGGCGCATATTCTCCGGATAGACCTGTAGGGTTTGCACCAAGTCCGTCATTTCCACCAACATAAAGTGGGCAAGAATCGAGCTGTCGGGCAAAATCACCCGCTCCACGGCACTGTGGGAAATATCCCGCTCATGCCAGAGGGCAACATTTTCCAGAGCCGCCAAGGCATTGCCCCGCAGTACCCGCGCCAACCCCGTCAGCCGTTCAGACCGAATGGGATTGCGTTTGTGGGGCATGGCGGAGGAGCCTTTTTGTCCTTTAGAGAAAAATTCCTCCACTTCTAGAACATCGGTGCGCTGCAGATTGCGAATCTCAACGGCAAAGCGCTCAAGAGTTGCCCCCAACAGGGCAAGGGTCTGGGCATAGTCGGCATGGCGATCGCGGGAAATGACCTGGGTTGAAGCGGTATCCGGTTGCAGTCCCAGTTTTTGGCAGGCGATCGCCTCTACGCGCGGATCCACATTGGCATAGGTGCCCACAGCGCCCGAAATTTTGCCCACCGCCACGGTTCGCTGCAATTGACACAGGCGATCGCGATGGCGCAGCAGCTCCGCCAGCCAACCCGCCAGCTTGAAACCAAATGTAATTGGCTCGGCGTGAATTCCATGACTGCGTCCCACCATCACCGTATAGCGATGTTCTTGGGCGCGGTGGCGCACCGCCTGAATGAGATACTCCAACTGTTCTTGAATCAAGGTCAGACTGGCCACCAATTGCAGCGCCAAACCGGTGTCTAAAACATCGGAACTGGTTAGCCCAAGGTGAATGTAGCGCCCGGCATCACCCACATTCTCGTTGACATTGGTGAGGAAGGCAATGACATCGTGCTTTACCTCCGCTTCAATCTCAGCCACCCGTTGGGGGTCAAACTTGGCTTTAGCTTTGATTTCGGCCACTGCCTCAGGGGGAATATGCCCCAGTTCCGCTTGGGCCTCGCAAACTGCAATCTCAACATCCAGCCATGTTTTGAATTTGTAGGCATCGGTCCAAAGATTCCCCATGGGGGCAAGGGTATAGCGTTCGATCATGGGCGTGTATCTTGACTAAAGGTGATGAAAAACTGCAATCTAATGCAATCGAATGGCGATCGCCTACTTGCGCTCAGGATGGTATGTCGCCTCCGCTGTGGCAAAGCCATTGAGGCGATAAATCAGTTGGTAGAGGCGACTATAATCCCGCTGATTAAAGTGCATGATCAATCGCGGCAAATGGAGCGTGTGCGTCAGGGCAGGGCGGTTAATGGGTTGCTCGTCTTCCACTTCCCGCGGCAGGGGTTCTGTGCGTTCAATCTGCCCCGACACAAGAATATCTTGAAAATCGCGATTGAGTTCTGTCAAAGCAGCCTCACTAATGTCTTGATTCAACCGCAGCACCAAGCGATCGCCCACATAGCGGCTAGAGTGATAGACACGATAGAAGCCACTCAGGTGGGCTAAGCCTTCTTCTACACTGGTGCAGATGCGATAGAGTTCCTGATCTTCGGCGTTAATCAATCCCCTGGCCACCAGTTCTTCGCGAATAAACCGATCCCAATGCTGCCAGTAGCTGCTACCGGGAACATCCATCAAGACCAGGGGTTTGGGGGGAGCTTTGCCCGTTTGGCAGAGGGTCAAGCATTCAAAGGCTTCATCTTGGGTGCCAAAGCCACCGGGGAAAACGGCAATGGCATCGGTTTCTTTGAGCAAAAAGAGCTTGCGCGTAAAGAAGTACTTAAAGTGAATCAGGCGCGGATCGCCTTCAATATAGGGATTAGCACCCTGTTCAAAGGGCAGTTCAATGTTGAGGCCAAAGGATTGATTGGGACCCGCCCCTTTATTCCCCGCCTCCATAATGCCGCCCCCGGCACCCGTGATAATCATAAACCCCATGGCACTCGCCGCTTGGGCAAAGTGCACCGCCATTTCATAGACTGGCGACGTGGAGGGAGTTCGGGCGGAGCCAAAGATCGAAATTTTGCGGGTATGGCGATAGGGGGCAAAGACCCGTAGGGCTTGGTGCATGTCCCGCAGGCAGGAACGCAAAATCTTCCAATCCAGTCGTTCGAGTTCCTCGTCGGCAATATCGAGAAACAGTTGCAGGGCTTGGTAAATTACGTCGCCGTGGGGCACACTGTCTAAGCGACGAATTAACTGATCCAGATCTTGCTGTAGGCTACTTAAAGCGACTCGCGAAAGGGTCATAGCACCCTAAGAACGTTAGCACCCTATTTTATCAGGCAGCGGGATCACCTGACGCAGTGGGTAGGCTGAGGGTAAAGGTGGTCATGCCCGCTTCACTGCTGGCGCTAATTTCACCCTGCAATTGCTCCACGAGTTTTTGGGTGAGGGCGAGGCCTAAACCTGTGCCCCCCTGTTGCCACGGATCCGCATTGGGAATGCGATAAAACTTTTCAAAGATGCGCGGCAGTTCCTCACCGGGAATCTCTGAGGGATTACTCACTTGAATTTGCAGGCGATCGCCCCCAATTGGCTCAAAACGGACAACAATCTGCGCTCCAGCAGGGCTGTACTTACAGGCATTGTTGAGTAACTCTGCCAAGATGCGGGCTAAAGCATGGCGGTTGGAGAGGAGAGGTGGCAAAGTGGGAGGGCGCACAATCTCAAGGGATTGCTGCCGCTGTTGCATGCGGTTATGGAAGGGTTCGAGGGCTGAGGGCAGCCAACTGTCGAGATCAATCACCTCCTGTTGAATCTGGCTGCGCCCTGCCTCTAGGCGTTGCAGATCCAGCAAATCATTGATCAGTTCCGTTTCGCGGTTGCACTCATGGGCGAGAATATCAAGGTAGCGTTTCTGGCGATCGTCGGTGGCAAATTGCTTTAGCATATAGATGGCCATTTTCATATTGGCCATGGGCGTGCGCAATTCGTGGGAAACAGTGCTCAAGAAATCGTCTTTAATGGCATTGAGGCGCTCCAGTTCCTGCATTTTCTGCTCCAGTTCAGCCGTACGGGCACGCACCTGTCGCTCTAAATCGGCATTGAGTTCTTGTACCTGCTGGTAAAGCTGGGCTTGATGAATGGCAAGGGCACACTGATCGGCAATGGTTTTCACAAGGCTTAAATCCTCGGCTGTCCATGATTTGGGCAGGGTTTGCCGGAAGAGCTGGGGATGATTTGGCGAAATGGATGTTGCTTCAGTCGGCTCCCATTCGCAATCTAAAAGGCTAATTTGTCCTAGGAGTTGGCCAAGGTAAATCAAAGGGGTGATCACCAAGGCATTCACGTCTAAGATTCTCAGATCTGTTTGCAGTGGCTGCGGTAAATCGGGACAACTGGTAGCCAAAACCACCTGTTCGCCGTTGCTGAGGGCTGGTTCAAAGAAGGCGATCGCCCGCTGGTTGAGGGTAATTAAAGACTCAGGTAGATGGAGGACTTGGGGACGGGTGGCGTAGGTGAGCGTATCGGGTGCTGCTGTTTGGGTAATGAGGCACAGGGTTGAACCCAGGGCTTCTAGCAGCAAGTCGGCGGTAATTTGCAGGACTTCTGCTGCCACCATGGTAGTGCGCATGGCCTGAATAATGCGGTTAATGATGGCTTCGCGGCGGGCTTGGTTGCGCAGTTGTTCCTCAGCTCGCTTGCGATCTGTAACATCCATAACATAGCTGCGGATGAGTTCACTTTCATAGATGTAGTGAATGGATTGCTCGTAGATGCGCCCTTGGTACTCCACCTCCCGCACATGGACTTTTTCTTGGGTTTGCTTCATGTAGCGTGCCAGTTCCGGCAATCCCAACAACAGAGGATGAGTCAATTTCTGCTGCTGTAGATCGCGAAACTGCATCAGTGCGGCTGGATTGAGATACGTCACCTTCCCCTCGAGATCCACTTCTAAAATCGGGTTGGGCGTCAACTCAGGATAGGAGGCCAAGCGCACTAAGGCCGCTTCACTAAAATTCTCAAGATTGGTCTCGCCAGGGGGCACCAGCGTCGCAAAGGGATTCGTGCTTTTGGAGAGAAATCCCAGCACATCGGTGCTGCGGCAAAAATCCTCAAACTCCTCATCGGTCATGTTGGTCAGGGTTAGGTAGCGGGCCCGCACCTCCCCCCCAAAGACAATCATGTCGCCACTGCGCAAATCATGGGCAACAATCCGCTGCCCATTGACGAGAATGCCGTTGGTACTCCGCTTGCCCTGCAAATTGCCATCAATAAGGCGAAAAAGATGACTATTGGTCTCCGGACTCGTCACCCGCAACAAAATCCCGTGCTGCCGGGAGACCGTCTTGGAGTGCAGCACAATTGAGTTTGTGGGATCACGACCGATGGAGTAGGTGGCTGCTTCTAGCAAAATGGGTCGCCGTCCCTCACTGTCTTCGAGGACTAAGAGGTGACGGACTTCCTGCCGCTCATGGCTCACCATCGCCTCCTTGCCTAGGACGGTTGGGACACCGCCGGTGTAGCTGTTGCCTTCCACGCGGGTTCTTTGATGGGCAAGGTGGTATATTGCCGCACCAAGGCGCGAAACTCGTCCCCGTCAATGGTTTCCTTTTCTAGGATGAGTTCCACCAGCTTATCAATGGCTGCCCGATGCTCGCGGATGAGTTTGCGAGCGGTTTCATAGCAGTGCATCACAATCTCGCGAACCTGGCGGTCAATTTGCACGGCCACTGCTTCGGAATATTCAGCGCGGGGCACCAAATCCCGACCGAGAAAGACCTCGTTGCTTGGTGTTTCAAGGGCTAAGTGTCCCAAATCTGACATGCCGTAACGGGTAACCATTTCCCGCGCCAGATTGGCCACCGCTTGCAAGTCACTACTGGCACCAACAGTGACTTCGGCATCGCCAAAAATCTCCACCTCGGCAGCCCGTCCCCCCAATAGAATCGTGATTTCATCTAGGAGCCAGGCACGGGTATAAAGGCCACTATCTACCCGTTCCTCATCAAAAATCTGCTGAGCAAAACCGCCAACGCCACCGGAGCGGGGAATAATGGTCACTTTATTGAGAGGATCTGCGTGTTTCAAGAGGGTCATCAACAGGGCGTGACCCACTTCGTGGTAGGCAATGAGCCACTTTTTCTTGCTATCGAGGAGGGGAGTGAGGGTCATGCCAATGGTTACCCGATCAATCGCATCCTCAATTTCAGTATTGGTAATGGCGGGTTTGCGGCGCCGAACGGTGAGGATTGCGGCTTCATTGAGTAGGTTGGCCAATTCAGCCCCGGAAAAACCAGGGGTACGGCGGGCGATCGCCTCCAAGGACACTTCGGGTGCAATTTTTTTGTCACGGGCATGCACTTGGAGAATTTGCAAGCGCCCCTTGTAACTGGGCAAATCAACGGTAATTTGACGGTCAAAGCGGCCGGGGCGCAGGAGAGCAGCATCCAAGACATCGGGGCGGTTGGTTGCGGCAATCACAATGATCCCTGTATTCCCCTCAAAACCATCCATTTCTGTGAGCAGTTGGTTGAGGGTTTGTTCTCGCTCGTCATTCCCACCGCCAATGCCAGTACCCCGTTGGCGGCCGACCGCATCAATTTCATCAATAAACACCAAACAGGGCGCATTTTCCTTGGCCTTTTTGAACAAATCCCGCACGCGGGAGGCACCGACGCCCACAAACATTTCCACAAATTCAGAACCAGAAATCGAAAAGAAGGGAACCCCCGCTTCGCCGGCGATCGCCTTGGCTAGGAGCGTTTTCCCCGTCCCTGGGGGGCCAATCAGGAGCACCCCTTTGGGAATACGCGCCCCAATGGCGGTAAATTTCTCTGAGTTTTTCAAGAAAGTTACCACTTCTTGCAGCTCTTCCTTGGCCTCTTCAATCCCGGCCACATCCTCGAATGTCACGCCTGTTTTGGCTTCCATCTGGAAGCGGGCACGCGATTTACCAAAGTTGAGAATCTGCCCAGGGCCGCCGGGGGCATTACTGACTCGTCGCAAAATCATCAAGAACAAAATCAGTAGCACAAAGCCCAGGATCAAGTTGGAAATGACGCCGATAACCGCCCCATCACTGCCTGAGGGAACCACCCGCACCGCCGTGTTATGACGGGAACTTGCTTGGCGCAGGAGTTGAATTAATTCAGGGTTGCGATCAAAGAGCCGCACCTGGTGGGGGGGAGATTGTTCTGGCTGATCTTTGCGGCGAAACTTGGCTAGACCTTGCTCCTGATAGAGTTCCACAGAGCTGACTTCACCGGCTTTGAGGGCATTGAGAAATTGACTGTAGGAAACGGTGTTATTGCTCGACTGGGCTAAACCAATGTTTGTGGGGGCTAACGAGAGACCCACGACTAAAGCCAATTGACTTAGCCGTTGGGAAAGGCGTTGAGCGTATTTCATCGGCAGCCGTTTCCGAAATTTAGTTCTGATTTCCAGTTTAACAGCGATTTTTTTAGTTCCTTAGCCTAGTAGATAAGACACGGCCAAGAATCATCCCCCCGAATATAAAATAGGACAGCATTCTCTTTAGAGCGTCCATGGGACTGATTGTACAAAAGTACGGTGGTACCTCCGTCGGCAGTGTCGAGCGCATCCAAGCCGTAGCCCGCAGGGTCAAAGCAACGGTGGCAGCGGGACATCAGGTGGTGGTGGTGGTTTCAGCCATGGGTAAAACCACAGATAGCTTGGTGCAACTGGCCTATGCCATTAGCGATCGCCCCAGTCAGCGGGAAATGGATATGCTGCTTTCGACGGGGGAGCAGGTCGCGATCGCCCTGTTGACAATGGCGCTGCATGCCTTGGGGGAACCTGCCATCTCCCTCACTGGCGCACAAGTGGGGATTGTCACTGAACCTGCCCACACCCGTGCCCGCATTCTCCACATTGAGACTCAGCGCCTCGAACGGCACCTCAAAGAAGGCCAAGTGGTGGTTGTAGCGGGCTTTCAGGGGATTACTGCCGCTGCCGACTTTGAAGTGACCACCCTTGGGCGTGGGGGTTCCGATACCTCGGCGGTGGCCATAGCGGCGGCGCTGCGGGCAGATTGCTGTGAGATCTACACCGATGTCCCCGGCATTTTGACTGCCGATCCACGCCTGGTGCCCCATGCCCAACTGATGAGCGAAATTACCTGCGATGAAATGCTGGAGTTGGCTAGCCTAGGGGCAAAGGTTTTGCACCCGCGGGCGGTAGAGATTGCCCGCAACTATGGTGTGGACTTAGTGGTGCGCTCCAGTTGGACGGATGAGCCTGGCACACGAGTCATTGCACCAGCTCGGCCACCGCGTCCTGTGGAAAATCTTGAACTAGGTAAACCCGTGGATGGTGTGGCGCTGGACACCGATCAGGCAAAGGTGGCACTGCTGCGGGTGGCCGATCGCCCCGGCATTGCGGCACAGCTTTTTGGCGAACTGGCGCGGCAAAACCTAGACGTGGATTTGATTATCCAATCCATTCACGAAGGGCAAACAAATGATATTGCCTTCACGGTGCAAAAGAGTGTTCTCAAGCAAGCCGAAGCCGTTGCCGTGGCCTTTTATCCCCGTTTGCATCCACGGGTCGAAGAAACGGAGGTGCTCGTAGATGCCGATATTGCCAAGGTGAGTATCACAGGGGCAGGGATGATTGGCCGACCGGGGGTAGCGGCTCAGATGTTTTCAGCTTTGGCGGCGGCGGGGATTAACCTGCAAATGATCTCCACATCGGAAGTAAATGTCAGTTGTACAGTGGCCGCAGCAGATGCAGGCCGCGCGATCGCCGTCCTCTCCCAAACCTTTGATGTGGAAGCAACCGCCGCAGTCCCCCAAGCGGCCCCTGACTCCCCACCGGTGCGGGGTGTTGCCTTGGATGCAAAGCAGGCGCGGATTGCAATTCGGGATGTGCCCGATCGCCCCGGCATGGCGGCAGCAATTTTTCAGACCCTTGCCGATGCAGCCATTAGCGTAGATATGATTATCCAATCGCAGCGATCGCGCTCCTTGGGGGGGGTAATCACCCGGGATATTGCTTTTACAGTGGCCTCTGCCGATGCTGAGCAAGCTATGGAACTTCTCAAGGGGGTTCAGGCCAAATTGGGCTACGGTGATCTCCTTGTGGATACGGCGATCGCCAAAGTGAGCATTGTCGGGGTAGGGATGATCCAGCGGCCGGGGATTGCCGCTCGCATGTTTGCTGCCCTTGCCCGCGAGAATATCAACATTCAGATGATTGCCACCTCGGAAATTCGCGTTAGTTGTGTGGTGGCAGAATCAGAAGGGGTGCGGGCACTGCAGGCGGTGCATACGGCCTTTGGTCTCGATGGAGAGACCCCCGTTGTCATTCCCGATGTCGGCAAATAGACCGTCCCCTTGGCAAATCGCCTTTGTGCTCGGGGTGGGTGTCCTGGCGGTTTCCACGGCGGCTGTGCTAGTGCGCTGGGGAGTTGCTGGTTTACCCAACCATTCCCTGGGAACAACCGTGGGATTGAGCATTTTCCTAGCCAGTGGTCGGCTGAGTTTAGCTGCCCTCTTTTTGGTACCGCAACTGTGCACTTGGCCATGGCCAGAGGTGACCCGACAAAATCTGCGCTGGGCAGTGGCTGCTGGGGTTGCCCTAGCGGCGCACTTTAGTCTCTGGTTTACCTCCCTGAATTACACGTCGGTGGCAGCCTCGACGACATTGGTGACCACCACCCCGATCTGGTCAGCCCTTGTGGGTTACCTTTGGCAGCAACAATCCCTCAAGCCCCGTACTTGGCTAGGCATGGCGATCGCCCTTGGGGGAAGTGTCCTGATTGGAACGGGGGAGCTGAGGAGTGGGGTGGCCACGCAACCGCTGTTGGGAAATACCTTAGCGATCGCTGCGGCGTGGGCGGTCAGTGCCTACTTTATTTGTGGTCAAGCGGCTCAAAAAGCGGGTCTTTCGATTCACCACTACGCCTTTATTGCCTATGCCACTGCCGCATTGGTTCTCCTACCCCTACCGCCCCTCCTTGGGCTGGGCTATACGGGTTGGCCACCGAAGCTCTATGCTGCCATTCTCCTATTGGCGTTGCTTCCCCAGTTGGTGGGGCACACCAGTCTCAATTGGGGGGTGCGTTGGCTCTCTCCCACAGGGGTTACCCTGCTGGTGTTGGCTGAACCCCTTGCTGCGAGTCTCTTTGCTTTCCTGCTCTTTGGCGAGGTGCCGACAACTGCGGTGATCACAGGGGGGAGTCTTGTGCTCGTGGGTCTAAGCGTGGCACTGTGGCCCAGTGCCTAGGGTGATTTGGGCGATCGCCGCCGCTGTCTGAGGGCCTCCAAAGCATCTCCCAAGGCCGTAATGAGTCCCTCCCGGGTACGGGCATGGTTCTGGCGTTCTTCTTCGAGGGCGCGCCGCAGCCGTGCATTCTCTAGGAGAGCCTCAATCAATTGAGCCTGAAGTTCTGCAACTGAGGTTTCGCTGCGCACACGGGCTTCAATGCGTGCCCGTTCATCCAGCTCTGGCGGCGCTGCGGTCTCCACAGGCGGCGGCGGTTCAGGAACCAAGGGCGGCAGTTCATTCGCTCGCGCCTGTGCCCGTTGCAGTTGCTCTTGCAGACGTTGAAGCTGTTCCTGAAAATCTGCCACAGTGGAGAAGGCACAGCTAGGAATTCTAGGGCTATTTTGATACGAGTATCTTCAGAAAACAAGGGTCAAGATATATGCGTGAGTGGTGAGGCACTCCAAGCATGGTGGCACTGGGCACAGGGAATCATTCCTGCCCCTGAGCGCGAGAGTGGCCTACGGGAGTTAAAACAATTTCTCGGTGCCTTCACCGCACTGAGTCCCCTTGAACTCACATTGCGCCGATTCCCAGCCCAGATTTGCCTAAAACTTTCCCTTGCAGAACTCCAAGAGCGTTGGCAACGCCGCTGGCAAGAGCGAGTCCCCCTACAATATCTGATTGGTACGGTTCACTGGCACGATCTGGAATTAGTTGTTGCCCCCGGTGTGCTGATTCCTCGGCCAGAAACGGAGGAGTTACTAGAAGTGGTGGCGGCAACGGTGCCCCCTGGGCAACAACAGGGTCATTGGCTGGATTTGGGCACGGGTAGTGGGGCGATCGCCATCGGCTTGGCGCGGTTATTTCCTGCCGCTTTTGTGCATGCTGTGGATTGCAGTCCTGAAGCCCTAGAGATAGCGCACCTCAATATTGAAAAGCACCGTTTGGGCGATCGCGTACAGTGCTACGTTGGGAATTGGTTTGCCCCCATAGCGCATCTTCAAGGACAGGTACAGGGCATTGTCAGTAATCCCCCCTATATTCCCACCGGCCTTGTGGCCACTCTCCAGCCCGAAGTGCAGTACCACGAACCCCGCTTGGCCCTCGATGGGGGTGCGGATGGCCTGCAGGCAATTCGCCAGATTGTGCAGACGGCGCCAAAATATCTTCAGCCCCAGGGCTGGCTCTTTATCGAATTAATGGCGACCCAAGGGGCGGCGGTGGCGGCGCTGGCAATGGCAACCCAAGCCTATGAACGGGTGGAGATCCTTAGGGATCTCAGTGGCCACGATCGCTTTTTGCTTGCGCAACGAATTTAGCCGCGATCCCAACGCCAGAGGGTAATCATCAGGACAACCACCCCAATTTGCAACGCCAGATTCTGCGCCAAATCGTCACCTGCGGTGCCCGCCAATCCCTTGAGGCCAAGGATAAAGGCACCCATGAGGCCGGAAGCAGCAAAAACAGCATAAAAAACACGCCGTAGTCCTCGGTAGGGTGCTTTTGCTTCGGCTTGGAGGCGATCGCGTAGGGTAGGTTGAGTCACTTCAGCCTGTTCCTTGGGGTTGTTAGCAGCCATCTGGATTTTCTTATCACCTGAAAATATCCTACGTCCCTACAATAGGGAACGGTGTATCTCAATAACGGTCGAAGGCCGTAGGCAAAAAAGATGTGAGGAGTTGGATATGCATTGGCAGCGCATCAGTCTGGCACTGGCGATCGCCTGCGGTAGCACAGTCGCCATTCCCCAACTGAGTCAACCCTCCCAAAATACAGGTGCAAGGACGCTTCGCTGGAGCGACGCTTCGTTTCCTGTGGAAAATTTTCAGGGCTATACTTCTCCCTTTGGCTACCGGCGATCGCCCACGGGCGAACCTACAACTGAATTTCACAACGGCCTTGATTTTGCCGCCCCCCAGGGGAGCTACATCCGCAATTGGTGGGCCGGTCAGGTGATTGAAGTTTCCGATCACACCGCCTGTGGCACACTGGTACGGATTCAATCGGGAGCTTGGGAACACGTTTACTGCCACATGATGGGGCGGGTTGAGCAGACCCCCCAAGGACGAGCTATGGTTGATCGCGCTGGCGGCATTGTGATCCTGGAGGGGCAGCGGGTGCCTACAGGGGCGCGTATTGGTCGCGTGGGCATGACAGGGCGCACTACAGGGCCTCATCTTCACTGGACGCTCCGCCACCGAGGGCAACTCGTCAATCCGGCCGTGGTTCTCCAGGCGATGTACGGCAGCCAAGCCCAGCGTTAAGGATTAGCGGGACTGACGGGGCTCGAACCCGCAACTTCCGCCGTGACAGGGCGGTGCTCTAACCGATTGAACTACAGTCCCAATTTTTGACCGATCCTTAGAGTATCAGGAAAATCATGGCCCTGTCAACTAGGGAACTCATGTCTTGCCAGGCGATCGCCGCCTGTCGTTTCTCGTTGCCTTTGGAGAGACCATTGCTACTTAACCGGTAAACTTGATAAGCTCCTGAAGATTGATTTCAAAAATGATCGCCTATCTTTTTGGAGCGCATCTGTGAAGGTCGTTGTCATTGGCAGTGGTGGTCGGGAGCACGCGATCGCTTGGAAATTACTGGATTCTCCCCAGGTGAGCCAAGTCTATTGTCTCCCCGGTAATGGCGGAACAGCTTGCCTAGAGCGGTGTGAAAATGTTGCCATTGCAGCCACCGACCTCACCGGCATTGGGGACTTTGCCAAAGAGAATCACGTTGATTTAGTGGTTGTTGGGCCAGAAGCACCCCTTGCTGCGGGTTTGGCCGATTACCTCCAAACGCTAGACATTCCCGTCTTTGGCCCAACCCAAGCAGGGGCACAGATTGAAGCCAGTAAAGCCTGGGCAAAGGCGCTGATGGAGTCGGCTGAGATTCCTACAGCCAAGGCGGCTGTGTTTGAGAATTATGAAGCAGCTTCTCGCTACGTTCAAACCCAAGGGGCACCCATTGTCATTAAGGCGGATGGTCTAGCGGCGGGTAAAGGGGTAACAGTTGCAGCCACAGTAGCAGAGGCAATTGCTGCCCTAGAGCGGATTTTTGGGGGTGAATTTGGCGCCGCCGGTCAACGGGTGGTCATTGAATCGGTACTGGAGGGGCAGGAGGTCTCGGTACTCGCCGTTACGGATGGTCAAACAATTGTGCCGCTCTTGCCTGCCCAAGACCACAAGCGCGTTGGCGAAGGGGATACCGGTCCAAATACTGGGGGAATGGGAGCGTATGCCCCAGTTCCTTGGGTAACGTCAGAATTGATGGAACGGATTCAAAAAACAATTCTCGAACCTACCCTCAGAGCCTTACAGGAGCGGGGGATTCACTACTGTGGGGTACTCTATGCCGGTCTGATGATCACGCCTGCAGGCGATCCCTACGTGGTGGAATTTAACTGTCGCTTTGGCGATCCGGAAACCCAAGTGGTGCTGCCCCTTTTGGAGACCCCCCTGATTGAGGTGCTCTTGGCCTGTGTCGAGGGGCGGTTGGCTCGTTTGGGAGCGTTGCAATGGCGCCATGAAGTGGCGCTATCGGTCGTAATGGCGGCGGGGGGGTATCCGGGGAGTTACCGTAAAGGGGATGTGATTCAGGGGATTCCCGACGCAATCGCCCAAGGGGTACTCGTTTTCCATGCGGGAACGCACTGGCAAGACGGGCAGTGGTACACCAATGGGGGGCGCGTACTGAATATCACCGCCTTGGCTCCTGATTTTGCCACTGCTCAAGCCAAAGCCTATGCCGGCGTGAAAGCCATTCAATTTGCCGATTGCTACTATCGTCGTGACATTGGCTACCGTATTCTGGAATCATCGGCTCATAAAGGTTAGTGCTTTCCATGACGGTTCTCCCCCCGCAAACCAATCCATTGCGCTGTTTAACCGGTGCGCTAATTGCTGGCACACTTGGAATTCTTCTACATCGGCTCACAGGGGCGATCGCCTATGTCTTTGCTACCCACGCGGTGAGCTACCACAATCAACTGGTCTATAGCTTGGCAGTGGCTGTGCGCACCCTCGTGGTGGGTCTATGTACCTTGGCAACGGGTGTCTTTAGCATTATTGCGCTAGGTCTAGTGGCACTGACACTGCAACTCCTCTGGGAACGCTGGGTGCAGGGTGAGCAGAGTTAGCCCTCGCTGACCTTGCCATCCTCGATCTTGGTGATGCGATCGGCAATGGCCATAATTCGTGGATCGTGGGTCACAATCATGACGGTGCAGCCATTTTGCTTTGCCAGCTTTTTGAGAATAGTAATCACCTGTTGGCCGTTTTGAGAATCGAGGGAAGCAGTGGGTTCATCGGCAAAAATAATTTTCGGTTCACCCGCGAGGGCACGGGCAATGGCAACCCGTTGTTTCTGCCCCCCAGAGAGGTGGGCGGGCACAAAGTCGAGGCGATCGCCTAAACCAACTGCCGCTAAAAGAGCTGCCGCCTGTTCCTTTGCTTTTTTACCTTTAATGCCCTTGAGATTGAGAGCAATTTCGACATTCTCCAATGCTGTCAAGGCGGGGAAAAGATTAAAGCTCTGAAAGATAAAGCCAATATTTTGCAGACGAAACTTTGCCAGTGCGGCCTTGGAGAGTCGGGTAATCTCTTCGCCTAAGACAACCACTTGACCACTGGTAGGGGCAAGAATGCCGGCTAAAATCGAGAGTAGTGTGGTTTTACCCGACCCCGAAGGTCCCATCAGCAGATGGATATGGCCGCGCTCGATTTTCAGGTTAATTCCCTGAAGAACCGATGTCTCCTGATGGCCAGAATGATAAACCTTGGTTAGGTTTGTAGTGGCGATCGCCAGCTCAGTTGAGGTCACACAGGAAAATCTCATCATACTTGTTGTTAACTATTGGTGACGCTGGCAAAACGGATTTTTAGATAGTCCGCCTCCATTTTCGCGCCTACCGGTTGCAGTGCCGCCAAGCCTTGGGGCAGCACCATATTGCGACGATGGTTGCCAATGCGAATGTTCAACTCATCAGCGGTTTTATTGAGTTCAATTTTTTCCTTGGGCACCCCCGGTAAATAGAGTTCAAGGCTGTACTGGCCATCCCTGGGCACTACCCGAATCGTTTGCTCTTGGTAATAAACTTGAGCCGGATCCTCATCGGCATAGAGGGTTTCCTTGAGGCGATGCAGTGCCGCTAAACCACAGAGTTCCTCCGCAAAGAGAGGCACTTCCTTAACGGGGAGGGGACGAAAATTATCGTGAATCTCTTGCCGATACCGTTGCTGGGTTTCTCTCCAGCGGGTAAAGAAAGGATCATGAACACTCTCGGGGAGAATGCGGTTGGCCACCACTAAATCCGTGGCCACATTGTAGAGGCTGAGATAGGCATGGGCGCGCAGGGATTCCTTGATCACCATCTTTTCGGGATTGGTTACCAAGCGCACAGAAGTTTGGGTGTTGTCGGTGAGGACTTTTTCCAGGGCTTCAATCTGCTCATAAAATTCATAGGGCGCATCCATCACCTCTTGATCGGGCAAAGAAAACCCCGCCAAGGGTTTGAAAATTGGCTCCACAATGGGGCGTAGGGCCATGGACATCCGCTGCAACGGCTTATAGAAGCGGCGCATATACCAACCGCTCACTTCCGGTAGACTCAACAACCGCAATGCCGTGCCGGTGGGGGCAGAGTCAATGATAAGAACATCGTACAGGCCTTCGTCATAGTGGCGTTTCATGCGCACAAGGGCAAAGATCTCATCCATCCCCGGTAAGATTGCCAATTCCTCAGCTTGAACCCCTTCTAAGCCGCGGGCCTGTAAGACTTGGGTAATGTAGCGCTTGACAGCTCCCCAGTTGTCTTCCAACTCCATCAGGGCATCCAGTTCTGCCCCCCAAAGATTTTTGGCGACGGGAACAGGGACATGCCCCAATTCGAGGTCAAAACTATCGGCAAGGGAGTGGGCAGGATCCGTGCTCAGGACCAGCGTTTTATACCCCAATTCTGCACAGCGTAACCCCGTTGCTGCTGCCACTGAAGTTTTACCAACGCCACCTTTGCCAGTCATTAAAATTACACGCATGGGAAAGCTCTGCCCTAAACACGGTTGCTTAATATATCTTAACCCTTGAGCTTGCCCTCAGGGGGGCGATCGCCGGCAATGAATGGAGATAAAAACATCAAGAAAAATAAATAAACATAACTACCTATTTAGCTTTACTAACAATAATTTAGACCTTCCCCAATCCCTTAGGGCAAATATTAACTTAATGCTTAAGCCCTTGCAGTTTGCAACTGCTTTCAAGGGTTTGTAAATGGAAAGAAAAGATATATCTGGACTTATCACGCCTATGACTACGACTCTCCAACGTCGCGAAAGCGCGAATTTGTGGGAGCGGTTTTGTAACTGGGTAACCAGCACCGATAACCGCCTCTATGTGGGCTGGTTTGGTGTAATCATGATCCCTACCCTGTTAGCCGCAACCATCTGCTTTGTGATTGCCTTCATCGCTGCTCCCCCTGTGGACATTGATGGCATCCGTGAGCCGGTTTCTGGCTCCTTGCTCTATGGCAACAACATCATTACCGGTGCGGTTGTCCCCTCCAGCAACGCCATTGGCTTGCACTTCTATCCCATTTGGGAAGCGGCTTCCCTCGATGAGTGGCTCTACAACGGTGGCCCTTACCAACTAATCATCTTCCACTTCCTGTTGGGAGCCTCCTGCTACATGGGGCGCCAGTGGGAACTCAGCTACCGCCTTGGGATGCGGCCTTGGATTTGCGTGGCCTACTCTGCTCCCTTGGCCTCTGCCTTTGCGGTGTTCTTGATCTATCCCATTGGTCAAGGCAGCTTCTCCGATGGCATGCCCCTCGGTATCTCCGGTACCTTCAACTTCATGATTGTGTTCCAAGCGGAGCACAACATTCTCATGCACCCCTTCCACCAACTGGGTGTGGCCGGTGTCTTCGGGGGTGCGCTGTTCTGCGCCATGCACGGTTCTCTCGTGACTTCTAGCTTGATCCGTGAAACCACCGAAACCGAGTCTGCCAACTACGGCTACAAGTTTGGTCAGGAAGAAGAGACCTACAACATCGTGGCGGCCCACGGTTACTTCGGTCGCTTGATCTTCCAATATGCCAGCTTCAACAACAGCCGCTCGCTGCACTTCTTCCTCGCCGCTTGGCCCGTGGTGGGCGTCTGGTTTGCTGCCCTTGGCATTAGCACCATGGCCTTTAACCTGAATGGCTTCAACTTCAACCATTCGGTCATTGACGCCAAAGGCAACGTGATCAACACTTGGGCTGACATCATCAACCGTGCCAACTTGGGGATGGAAGTGATGCACGAGCGGAATGCCCACAACTTCCCCCTCGACTTGGCCGGTGGCGAGTCGGCGCCGGTAGCCATGATTGCTCCGAGCATCAACGGCTAAGCAACGCTCATTTGCTGAACTTTTACGCAGCCGCTCCTGCCCTCAGGGGCGGTTTTTGTTGCATTACTGGGAGGGCAATTGATACTGATCCACAATTTTTTGGGCAAAGGGGGGCACGTGCGTCGCTAGTTTTTGGGGGTAGTGGCGCCGCACATAGAGATAGTTGCGGGTAAAGTGGGAGTCAATGGAAAAGCGAGCATATTCAAGCCCTTTGGGGCCAATGCGCTCAATCACTAGGCCCACGAGTTTGGCCGCCCACATGGGGAGCGTAACACCTTTATCGTAGGCAGGAATACTTTGTTGCACGGCAGCGTGGCGATCGCCCCCACTGGTCACGGGCTGGATTTCCAATTGATCCCAAACCAAATCCAGCATTTCTTGGCCTAGGTCATTGCGCACCACCAGCCACTGCCAACCAAAGGGAGCACCCATGTAGCCTACCACCAAATCGGCAAGGCCATTCACGTAGTCAAAGCAACTCATGCAGGAGGGGGCAAAAATGTCCTTCAGTTGATTGGTTTTCAAGCCAAAAAAGGGCACCGTTTCGGTGGAGCCGTCGCTGTGCTTGAAGTGTACCCGAAAGTCCTGCATGAACTCGTAGTGAATGACGGTTTCAGGGGAGCGGCTCGTGGTTTCAAGAAATTTTTGCAGACCGGCACGGGTGACATTGTCCACACAGGGCGTGCCTAGGACGTAGAGCTTCTCAAGACCCAGTTTGTCTTGGATGGCTCGCAGGGCTTGAATTTGACAGCCCACGCCAATCACTAAAAGCCGTTTGAGGCCGCATTGCTCCACCTGCTCCAGCACGGAAAGATTGGGCGAGAGGGTGGGTTTATTCACACGCGCAGCGAGAATCTCCTCACGACTGCGGGCAATCACGGGCTTGGGGGTAAAGCGATCGCGCTCACTATTTTGAACACAGACAACGCCCTCCACTCGTCCCGATTCCAACAGGGCAATGGCAATACTGCTGACAATCCCCGTCCACTGCGCCCCCGCAATGGGTTCGGTTTTACGAGCAGCCAGCATCTGTTGATGCACGCCAAAGTAGCACTCGTCCCAATTCTCAAGATCGCGGGTCCGGCCATGACTTTGCTGCTCGAGGCGCTCAAACTGCTGATTGAGGAAGGCACAGGCGTCCTTGACGTAGTGGATATAGTAGGTGTCGCAGAGGCCACACTCACTGCACAGCGCCTTGGCGGGGCGGAGGCTACCGGGCTTGAGGGCACGGGCTTTGTGATGGGCAGCAGTCATGGGCGCTTACTTCAGCAGTGAACGGGCGCGATCGCAAATCGCTTCGGGAGTGAGGCTATTGTAGGCCATGAGTTCAGCGGGACTAGCTGTGGTTTCTCCCCGTTGCCACGCCAAGACATCGCGGGGGCAGGTGGCGCGCAGCAGGATCGGCTCGAAGAGTGCAGCCGCTCCCCCTGTAACTCCCAAGAGGGCATCGCCGCCAAAGAGCCGCTGGAACGTGGCCTCATCGGCAAAGCCACCGTCGGGTTCAGCACAGGTTTGCCAAGCAACATCTGTGGGGCGGTACAGCCGCCGCGGGTTGATCACCGAGACAATGCGTACCCGATAGCCCAGTTCCTCCAACTGGGGCAGAGCACTATAGACGGGTTGCAAAATCATGTCCCCAACTACTGCCAGTACCACTGTGGCTTTACCAGTAGCAGACTCGTAGAGGGTCACCGCCCCCTCCTCAAGGGCTTGTTCTGTTTGGGCAAAGGTGGTGCGCACGGGCAGCGGTGTTTTACTGGCAAAGATGGCAATTCCCTTGTTTTGAGCCGTCAGTGCCCAACGGTAGCAGACTTGAATGCTGTTGGCATCGGGGGGAAAGAGAGCAAAAACATTGCCATTGCGCAATAGGGCAGCGTAGTAGGCTTCAATTTCTGGGCGTTGATGCGTCCAACCATTGCGTCCCTGCTCTAGGGCACCAGCAGTAAAGAGGGTAACTGTGCTGGGGGTTGGTCGCCGCAGTTCGGCCATGGCTTGGGTGACCGTTTGCCAAATGGGAAGACCATTGATGGCAAAGGATTCGTAGGAGCACCAAAGACTGCGGCTGCCCATCAAGCATAGCCCAGCCGCTAGACCCGCACAGGCATCCTCGCTGAGGGGTTCATAAACTTGACCATTGGGCAGTTGGTTGTAAAGGGGATCCGGCGTCGGGTGAATGATCTTTAGGGCTTGGTTAATGTTGCCAATTCCAGAGGCTTCGTTGCCATCGGCATTCGTGATGAGATAGCGGCGATCGCGCTGCCCCACCACTGCAACCAGCCGCCCCATCGCCGTTGTCGCAACCTTGTTTTCCCCCAACCCATAGGCTTCCAGGGGAATTTCCCCCAAGGGGGGCAAGTCTAAAATTTTCTCAGTGACCACCACATCTGCCGCCGGCCCGCCAGCCGCAGCAACACAGTTTTGGCGTACCAATTCCCAGGCGGCAGGGGCAAGAGCGCGGGCTTTGAGGGCATTGACAATCTCCGGGTTATCGAGGGTGTGCTGCGCATAGAGGTTGTGGGATTTTGCCCCCTTGGCGTGAACACCGGCACCCTTGAGCTGCTTTAGGATAAAGACTGTGAGCTTGCCAGCAAGGGCCGATCGCGCTGCTTCTTGAACCCCTTTGAGCACCGCCTGCATAAAGGCCAAGCGCTGACCAAAGGAAAACTGGGTGCTGTCCACGTAGTCCCCTTCTTGGCCACTATCGTCAAAGTCCTTGGCATCCACCAGCACCACCTCTTGGAAGCCATTGCCGTGCCAATAGGCCATCATGGCCTCATTGCTTTTGGTGGAAATCATGCTGTGGTGCTCTTGACTAAAGCCATTCCACACCAGAACGGGCAGGAAGTTGGTGACCTCGGGAAAAGCGGTGTGGAAGTGCAGCATACTGCTCATGACGTAGGGTTCGCCCAGACCGCCATCCCCCAACGTGAAGGGGAAGAGGAGCTGACGGTGCAGCCAAGCTGCGGCCATGGCAAAATGTTGCCCCTGTCCAAGGGGGCCAGCGGGGGCAAGCACGCCGGGGATGTAGCCAGAGAGGTGACCCAGTAGGCCATGTTTTTCACGGAAGCGATCGCGCAGGTCTTGAACTGTATAAATACCCATTTTCTCTAGGGAACGATCCAAGAAGAGGGCGGCGTAGAAACCGGGGGCATGGTGCCCCACCTCCGTGATGATATTCTTGTGCCCGAGCATCACCAGCGCTGCATAGGCTTCCGCTTGGCTGGCAAAGCCGCCGGGGTGACCTGAAGCCTTACTGCCGGTCATCTGTAAAACTAGATAGCGGAGGGCATCGGCGTAAAGGAGGGTTTGATAGGCGGCTTCGGGGGCATCTAAGTCTGTGAGGGCGCTCTGTTGGGCATTTAGGAGGGGGGGTTGACCATAGCGCTCCCAGTCCGGCCAATCGTTGCCAAAATACTGGATTCCTTCACAGAAACTGGGCACCGAAGTTACCGCTGTCATAGACCCTGACCCAACTGTTGATTGCACGCTTAGTCTCCTATCTTACAGGGGCGGGGGAGCGCTCTTACGGCTGCTAGGGTGGCAAATCTCCCTGAAATGCAGACAGGACAGCAACTTTGGCCATAGATTGATTTTTCTTGGGGAACAGGATTAACCATGGTGTTGGTGATTGCGGGCGATCGCAGTGGTGTGGGGAAAACCACGGTTGCCCTCACCTTGAATGCAGCATTAACCGCCCGCGGGCAGCGGGTACAAACGTTTAAGGTGGGTCCAGACTACATTGATCCGCTCTTTCATACCGCCCTCAGTGGTCGCCCCTGCCGCAATCTCGATGCCCTGCTAACAAGTGCTGACTATATCCGCACCTGTGTCGGCTACTACAGTCAGGGAATGGATGCGGTGCTGATTGAGGGGGTGATGGGGCTATTCGATGGACGGGGGGGCAGTTCTGAGGGGAGTACAGCCCATATTGCCCGACTCTTGAACGCCCCCATTCTGCTGGTCTTGGATGTGCAAAAACAGGCAGCGTCGGTGGCGGCTTTGGTCTATGGTTTTTGTCACTATGATCCCTCACTCCAGATTGTGGGCGTTGTCTTGAATCAAGTGGCCAGCGATCGCCATCGGCAAATCCTAGAGGCCGCCCTTGCCCCCTTGGGCGTGCCCATTCTCGGCGTTATCTATCGCGATCAGACCCTCGCACTTCCCAGTCGCCACCTCGGCTTGGTTCCACCTCACGAATCCCAAGAATTGCCGCGCCTAGGCGATCGCCTTGCCCATTTGGGACAAACCTGTTTTGACTGGGAGCGACTTACACCCCTCCTTGCCCCTGGGGTGACCTCCTCAATCCCTCCTTTTGCGGTTTCTCCTCTCCCGCCCGTCACCATTGGTATTGCCCAAGATGCCGCCTTCCACTTCTACTATGCTGACATGCTTGATCTGCTCCAAGCTCTGGGAGCAACGCTAGTGCCGGTCTCCCCCCTCCACGATCCCCACTTGCCCACAGGTCTGGACGGTCTGATCTTGGGGGGTGGCTTTCCGGAGGTGTTTGCCCCCGAACTGGCGGCAAATCACGGGTTTCTTGAATCCCTGCGGCAGGCCCTTCAAGGGGGCTTAGCCGTCTATGCCGAGTGTGGTGGCCTTATGTACCTTAGCCAAGGACTCCAAACCCCAGAGGGAGATGACTATTTCTTTGTGGGACATCTGCCCACGGTGGCTTACATGGGTCAAAAACTCACCTTGGGCTATCGCCAAGCCACGGCTTTGCAAACAACCGTATGTATGCAGGCGGGAGAAACGGTTCAAGGCCATGAATTTCACTATTCTTACTTGAGTGCGCCGCCAGCAATGCCCCTGTGGCAATTGAACGGTGAACCGGAGGGCTGGGGTAATCTTCGCCTCCATGCCAGTTATCTCCATCTCCATTGGGGCGGCCATCCGCAGTGGGCGATTCGCTTTCTCCAGCAGGCAGCAAAGGTTGGATAATGCCACCTACGGCGGCGTAGTTTTTCAAGGTGTCGTTGGGGAGGGACAATGCCGCAGCCATACCGTTACGGCCTATACCTTTGCCTGGGACTGCTAGTGACCCTCAGTGTAACTTTGGTTGCCTGGGCAACGGCTCCCTCCCAGAACTGGGAATATTGGCAGCGGGTGATTCAAGAACACCGGCAACACCAACAGGCAGTGGGTGAGCAGCGTCAGCAATTGGAACGCCTTGAGGCAGCGGCCAGCGATCGCCTTGAGAGCTTAGAAGCCAATGTGGACAAGACAACCCAGCAGTTAATGGCCGCCGGCGATCGCCTACAGGCAGCAGCCACCCTGCTCAGGGAGCTTCAGGCTCGGCAGCAGACTCTTCGCCGCCGCTACGAAGCCAGTGTGGCCGTGATTCGCGATCGCCTGCGGTGGCTACAGCGCTACCGCGCAATTCCCCAATGGGCCTTGATCTTTGAGGCGGCAACCCTCAACGATTGGCTGACGCAACAGGGTCGCCTGCGCCAAGTGTATGCGCGCGATCGCCGGCATTTAGCTGCCCTAGTGCGCGATCGCCAGCAGCTTCAGCAGCAGGAGCGGCAGATTCAGAGGCAGCAGCACTTTATTCAAGCCCTGCGGCAACAACTGCAACAGCAACGGGCCATTTATGAGCGCGAAGCGGCTAACCAGCGGCAACTCATTGCTCGCCTCAGGAGCGATCGCCAAGCCCTTGCCGCCATAGAAGCCCAACTGACCCGTGATAGTGCCGCCATTCAGCAACTAATTCACCAGCGCCTCGGTTACGTCCCCAGGGGACTCCCACCTCTGCACCGCAGTGGCCGGCTTGCCTATCCTGTACAAGCACCAATAACCAGTCCCTTTGGCTGGCGGATTCACCCCATTCTGGGCACAGAGCGTTTCCACACTGGTGTGGACTTTGGCGCTGACTTTGGCACCCCCATTTATGCAGCCGCCGCGGGGCGGGTGATCTTTGCCGACTGGTCAGGGGGCTACGGCCAAACCGTCATTCTCGATCATGGCGGCGGCATGACGACCCTCTATGCCCATGCCCAGCGATTGCTTGTGCGAGAAGGCCAATTTGTGCAACAGGGGCAGCCCATTGCCGAGGTTGGCTCTACGGGTCTCTCAACAGGCCCCCACCTCCACTTTGAGGTGCGCTTGAACGGTGAACCCACTGATCCTTTGGCCTATCTCTAAGGGGTGGGTTGCCAAAAGACACCAATGGCATTGTTAACCCTAGTCGTTGTTACAGAATGGCGATCCACCAAGACCCCGCCCAGGTAGAGAGCCGTCGAACTACCGCCATCTAGATTCACCGCATTGATCAAGCCCAACTGGCGGACAATTTGTGCCCATTCGGCAAGGGTAGGTCCCATGCCGCCCACCCGATTGTGGGTCGTGACCCAGACAATGCTGCCATCGGGGCGATTGCCCATGGCACTGCGGGGCGCTGCCTGCGCATCCAACCCCCTACCAAATTGCTCCAGTGCTGCATTCAAGACCACGCGCCCCTGATCCACAAGCAGAGGCCCCGCACCGACAATGTTGGGGATGGTGTTAAAAACAGCGGGCACAGCAGTCGTTTCCAGTTCCACCTTAGCCCCCCCAGGAAAGCTGGCCAAGGCAGCAGAAAAGTTACGGACAACTAAAAGAAAGCCGTCGGGAGGAATAGGAACCGCTTGATTAACCTTGATGGCTTCCTGCCCCACCACTTGCTGATTGCGCACGCTAATGACCACTTCGCTAGCCGTTTTCCCTTGGTAACTTGCGCCCCAGCGGGGGGTATAGAGGGCAAGACCACCTTGGACATAGCCAGAATTGAACGTGACAATGGGGAATGTGCCCGCAGGTGTTCTTAGCCGCTGCTGCAAACTCAGACGGCCTACAGTAATTCGGCCGCGATCGTCCCAGCCAATGGCACCGCGATTGAGAATGGGGCCGGCAAGCCAGTTGCCCTCACTGCGAATTGCCCCCAGAGGCGCTTGGCGATCGCGATTAAAGAAGCCGGCATTGATTGCCGCAGCCGCTCCCCATGTTTGAGCTAGCTCAGGGAGAGTGGCCAGTCCTACTACGGTGGTTGGCTGAGGGGTCAAGGGGCGCAGACGCAACCCTGGCTGCTGGGGGTCAATGATCAGCAGATCCACAGGGAACTGGTGATTGCCGAGGGTAACGGTTTGTTGTTGCCAGCGCAGGCCCGGTGCCCATTGAATTGTACGGGGTGGAGGCGCATCACTGCGAAAATCAATCACCAGACGGGTGGGGTTTAGGAGCATTGAGGCCACCGGGCGAGCTGTGCCGGGAATTTGGGTTTCTAGGACGGTGCGGTTGGGGGTAGCGGTAACCTTGACATTGGGAATTGTCGCCAACTGGCCGCTGGCTTCAATGGTCAGGCTAAAATCCCGCGGGGTCAGACCACTGCGGCTAAATGTTAGCCGATTCACCTGCCAAGGGGTAGGGCGGTCTAATTCAAAGACCCAGCGATCGCCCCAAGGTTGTCGTCCCTGTCGCCAATGGAGAATGCGCGCTGGGGGAGTATTGATTTGGAGCGTATTGCCCTGGGGTTGCACCTGCCACTGGTATTGCTCAATCCACGGTGTAATGTCCAAGTAGCGATACATCCCATTGGCACTAAAGCGCACCGCCAAGGGACTCAATTGCGGTTGAAACCAAGCCACCGGCTGCTGAAAGGGATCTGTGGTATCCCCAAGGAGCACCCCCAAGCGGTGGGCAAGTCCCCCATCGCTAATGCCCGTGCGCAGTTGATTTTGGGAATCGCGCCACTGC
Source organism: uncultured Thermosynechococcus sp. (assembly GCF_937958135.1). Lineage (NCBI taxonomy): Bacteria > Bacillati > Cyanobacteriota > Cyanophyceae > Acaryochloridales > Thermosynechococcaceae > Thermosynechococcus > uncultured Thermosynechococcus sp. Next base: position 47,298 of record NZ_CALGOG010000002.1, read on the forward strand.
TGCCACGCCACGGGGTAGTCGCGGCCATTTAAGTTCAGGCGATCGCCCTCTAGCACCTGCCCCAAAGCAATACTTGTGCTGGCGATCGCAACAACAATCCCGCCTCCCCAGGCCCGATAAACCAATCCTGCAGACACGCTCAATCCTCTACACCCATACTGAGACTGGTCAGTATAGATGCCTTTCTCCCCCTCAAGGTTGCCCCAGTAACCCGCCTCCGCTAGGTCTGATCGGAAGGGGAGGAAACTTCCTCTGGCGGCGGTGCCACTTGGGGCTGGAACTGGAAGAGGGAGTACACCACATTGCGGCGGATGGCCACCATCATGTCCAAGAACAGTTCATAGCCCTCCCGCTTGTACTCAATGAGGGGGTCTTCTTGGCCATAACCACGCAAGCCCACCGACTCCCGCAGGGCATCCATCTGTTGTAGGTGCTCCCGCCACAGCAGGTCAATTTGCTGCAGGATAAAGAACCGTTCCGCCTGCCGCATCAGGCCGGGTTGGATGCGCTCAATTTCCGCTTCTTTTTGCTCGTAGGCCGTGCGCACTTGCTCATGCAAAAAGGCCTGCATTTCCGGCACGCTCAGATGGGCCAGATGCTCAGGGCGCAGATCCGCAAGCAAATAGACAAATTCCTGTACCTTGGCCACCAGACCCTCCAAATCCCATTCCTCTGGGGGCAAGTCGGGATTGACGTAGGCGGCGATAATGTCGTCCATGGTTTTCTCGGCATACTCCAGCACCCGATCCTTAAGGTCTTCCCCTTCCAGCACCCGCCGCCGCTCCGCATAGATGGCTCGCCGCTGGTTATTCATCACTTCGTCGTACTCAAAGACCTGCTTGCGGATGTCGTAGTAGTAGGTTTCCACCTTACGCTGGGCATTTTCTAAGCTGCGGGTGAGGAGTTTGGATTCAATGGGCATGTCCTCATCAACGCGCAGAGCATTCATGATGCTAGCAATGCGATCGCCCCCGAAGATGCGCAATAGGTTATCCTCCAAACTCAGGAAAAAGCGGGTTGAACCGGGGTCGCCTTGGCGTCCTGCGCGGCCTCGCAACTGGTTATCAATCCGCCGCGATTCATGGCGTTCGGTACCGATCACGTGCAAACCACCGAGGGCTACCACTTCTTCGTGTTCTTTTTTGGTGACCACCTCATACTCTTCACGGATACGGTTAAAGGCATTCCGCAGAGCTTGAATCACGGGGTCTTGGGTGGGCGCTTTCTCCGAGGCGATCGCCAGCATATCCTCCGCCTGCAACTCAGGCAGACTGCGCTCGCCATAGGTCTTGACTGCTAACTCCACCGCCTGGCGCAGCAACTTTTCCGCCTCCTGACTAATTTCACAGGGAAAGAGTCCCGGCGAAGCCTTCCAGTTTTTCTGCGCCGCCTGACTAAAGCCTTGGCCACCGCCGCGATCCATTTTCAGCCCCAAGAGCATCATTGGGTCATCACTGGGGGGCATGACAATGCGAGGCATAAAGTATTCCCGCACCTTGAGGCGTGCCATGTAGTCGGCGTTGCCACCCAAAATAATGTCGGTACCGCGGCCTGCCATGTTCGTTGAGATGGTCACCGCCCCCTTGCGCCCTGCTTGGGCAATGATTTCCGCTTCCCGTTCCACATTTTCCGGCTTGGCATTGAGCAGGTTGTGGGGAATTCCCTGCTCCCGCAGCAGTTGTGACAATAGCTCGGACTTCTCCACACTGGTAGTCCCCACCAACACTGGCCGCCCTGTGGCGTGCACCTCGGCGCATTCAGCAGCTACCGCCAACCATTTACCCCGCTCTGTTTTATAAACCACATCGGGAAAATCTCGCCGTTGACTGGGGCGATTCGTGGGCACCACCGTCACTTCTAGCTTGTAGATTTTCTCGAATTCTGCCTCTTCGGTCTTGGCCGTCCCTGTCATCCCCGCCAACTTCGGATAGAGCAAAAAGAGATTTTGGTAGGTAATCGTGGCGAGGGTTTGGGACTCATTTTGAATTTCGAGGCCTTCTTTGGCTTCGATTGCCTGATGCAGGCCATCACTCCAGCGGCGACCCACCATGACCCGTCCCGTGAATTCATCCACAATCACCACTTCGCCATTGCGGACAATGTAGTTCACATCCCGCTGAAAGAGTTCTTTTGCCTTAATGGCATTGAAAATGTAGTGCGCCCAAGGGTCTTGGGGGTCATAGAGATCGCTGACACCTAGCAACTTCTCTGCCTCGATAAACCCCTCATCGGTCATCAGCACATTGCGGGCTTTTTCATCCACCTCGTAGTGCTCGTCTTTTTTTAGGAGACGGGCGACCTCCGCCGCCTTGAGATACTTCTCGGTGGGACGCTCCACTTGACCCGAAATAATCAGGGGCGTGCGGGCTTCATCAATCAGGACTGAATCCACCTCGTCAATAATGCAGTAGTTAAAGGGTCGCTGTACCACCTCAGCCATGGAGGTGGCCATATTGTCCCGCAGGTAGTCAAAGCCGATTTCGCTGTTGGTGGCATAGGTAATATCGCAGGCATAGCTTTTCTGCCGCTCTTGGGGTGCCATTTGCTGCTGAATCAGCCCGACTGTTAGACCCAAAAAGCGATGCACCTGCCCCATCCATTCCGCATCCCGCCGTGCCAGATAGTCGTTGACGGTAACAATGTGTACCCCTTTGCCCGTCAAGGCGTTGAGATAAGCCGGGAGCGTGGCCACCAGGGTTTTTCCTTCCCCCGTTTTCATTTCGGCAATCTGACCCTCGTGGAGAATCATGCCACCGATGAGCTGGACATCAAAGTGGCGCATCCCCAAGACCCGGCGTGAGGCTTCGCGCACCACGGCAAAGGCCTCTGGCAGCAGGTCATCGAGGGTCTCACCATTGTCGAGTCGCTGCCGAAACTCGGCCGTCTTTGCCTGTAGCTCACTATCGCTTAGCTGCTGAATTTGCTCCTCCAGCAGGTTGATCTCCACCACAAGGGGTTGATACTTTTTAATCTTGCGCTGATTGGGATCGCCAAATAGGGCTTTCAGCATGCGACGGGTACCATGGATACAGAGCTATACATTTTAATCGTATAGCAACTGCCAGTTCCTCGCTGCCTAGACCTACAGCCCTTTGCACAGAGATAGGACACGCTCGAAACCGTGAACGTTACTATGGCGGAGGATTGCATCCCTTTACCTATCCCATGGTTTTTAGAAAAGAGCTGTATTGGCCGATGTCCTCTTGGCAAACATCGCTGAGGTAGGTGAGGGCACGAAACCGCAGCATCATGACCTCTTCGTAAAAGGGATTGAGTTTACAGAGGGGGGGAATGGTGAGAACCGGACGACCAAATAGGAAGAAGGTGCGGGCAAAGGGGCATTGGGCGGGAATCAATCGGCAGATGCGGTGGGCGATCGCTGGCGTTGTAATCGGATAAGTCAGTAGCCACTGACGGATTTTGGTCGTTAAAGAACTGAGCAGGCGTTGGCCAAGGAGTTGATTCATGGAGCTGTCCTCACTATTAGGCATGCCCTCACGGTAAAGGATAACCTAAGCAAATAGCAATCCATTTTTGATATAAAAAATATTTATCAATAATAAGCATTGCTAAACTTGCAACTTGTTCAAGGGAGAGATCTCCATTCCCTAGCTCCGCGGAGTGCTAGACTGTTGAGCAACTCAAACTCCGATGAAGTTTTATCTAGAAACTTTTCAATTGCTTGCATAAACTTATTTACTACTTTTGCCCACTCATCTTGGCCTTGCTTGAATTCATGAAGGAAGATTCTCAATGAGTCCACTGGTTGCTAACTACTACCTGACCTACCGCTGTAACGCCCGTTGCCACTTTTGCGACATTTGGGCATTGGAGCCGGGCAAAGAAGCTGATTTTAGCGCCATCCAAACCAATCTCCGCGATTTGAAACGTTTGGGGGTGAAATATGTGGACTTTACAGGGGGCGAACCACTGCTGCGTGCCGATGCTCCGGCCATCTACCGTGAAGCCAAGCGCCTCGGTTTCATGACCAGCATGACGACAAACACGATTCTCTATCCTCGTCGTGCTAGAGAAATTCAGGGCTTGGTGGATTTCTTGAATTTCTCCCTCGATGGGCCTGATGCCGCCACCCATGATCAGTCGCGGGGCGTGAAAATTTTTGACACGCTGGTGGAGTCCGTCAAAATTGCCCTTGAGCTGGGTGAGTATCCGGTGCTGAACCATACCGTCACCGCCCAAAATTACGAACGAATTGGTGAGGTGGCGGAGTTTGCCCAAAGTCTAGGGGTACGGGTTTGGTTGAACCCCGCTTTCACTGCCCATGAAAACTACAACAACAAGAAGAACCCCACCCCTGAAATTGCCGACAGCATTGAACAAAACGCGAAGAAGTATAACAATGTTGGTTACAATAAAGCAGCATTAGCCCTCATCCGCGCGGGGGGAAACAATCCCCGAAATCCCCGTTGCAAGGCGGTGGATGCCGTCATTGCCATCTCCCCCAATGATGAGTTGCTGCTACCGTGCTACCACTTTGCGCAGAAGAGAGTCCCCATCAATGGCCGCCTGTACGAACTGTACAAGTCCTCTGAGGTGGTGGAGGAGTATCGCCGCTCCCAAGGCCGACTCTCCGTCTGCGAAGGCTGCACAGTGTGGTGTTATCTCATTCCCAGCTTCTTTATGGGAGTGGATAAGTACTGGTTTCTCAATCAGGTGACCTATGCCGGAGAATTCCTGGCCCGAAAACAGTTTCTACAACGAAGCCGATCCCCTCGACGAACTGCTGTCGGAGTGGGTTGACGCCCCAGAAAGTCCTCCATTACAACCGCGTTCTGAGGGTCGCCGCCGCAAGGCTTTCCTAGCGCTATCTCTGATTTGGGGCAGTACAATCGCCCTTCACCTAATTGTGGGCGGCATTTGGCTCATTTATGTTTTAACGCTGTTGATGAGTGTGCAAACGCTGCGCTACTGGCGGGTTAGGCCACAAACTCTCCCCGCCGCAGAGACGGTGGAAAAGCTGCAGCCCATGGTGTCGTTGGTGGTGGCGGCAAAAGATGAAGAAGCGGTCATTGGTCGCCTTGTCAAGAATCTCTGCTGCTTGGATTATCCCTGCTATGAAGTGTGGATCATTGACGATAACAGTAGCGATCGCACTCCCAACATCTTGAAAGAACTTCAACAACAGTATCCCCAACTAAAGGTGCTGCGACGACTGCCCGGGGCGGGGGGCGGCAAATCCGGTGCCCTCAATCAAGTCCTACCCCTGACACGGGGGGAGATCATCGGCGTCTTTGATGCCGATGCCACAGTACCCCAAGATTTATTGCAACAGGTGGTCAACCGCTTTCAAGTGGCCAGTGTCGGCGCTGTCCAAGTGCGTAAAGCCATCAGTAATGCCGACGTCAACGTGCTGACCCAAGGCCAAGCCGCAGAAATGATCCTCGATGCCTACTATCAACAGCAGCGGATTGCCTGTGGCGGCATGGGGGAACTGCGGGGCAATGGCCAATTTGTGCGGCGGCAAGCCCTAGAGCGCTGTGGCGGCTGGAATGAAGAAACCATCACCGATGATCTAGACCTTAGCCTAAAGCTGCATCTCCACGGTTGGGAGATTGATCTGCTCATGCATCCAGCGGTGCAGGAGGAGGGGGTAACCACATTGATGGCTCTGTGGCACCAACGCAATCGCTGGAGCGAGGGAGGCTACCAAAGTTATCTCGACTACTGGCAGCCCCTACTGCGCAATCGCTTAGGCTGGCAAAAAAGCTGGGATGTTTTCTGCTGGTTTTTGATTAAGTATGCTATTCCCACGGCAACCATTCCCGATTTGCTGATGGCTGTGCTGCGCCACCGCAGCCCCTTGCTTCTTCCCCTTACAACGCTGAGCTTTACAATTTCACTGGTGGGCATGTGGCGAGGCATTCCCCAGACGCAATCAGTGAGCATCTGGCAACTCTTTTGGCAAAGTTTACGGGGGACGCTCTATATGCTCCATTGGCTACCGGTGGTGAGTACGACCACGCTGCGCATGGCGTTACGGGCTAAGCGGCTCAAGTGGGTCAAAACCCTGCACTATGGCACCTAGATGCTGTTCTTGGGAGCCTCAAGTTGCGGTAGGCTAGGGGCGAGATCATTCCCAAAGGTTATCTATGGCACGCAGCAATTCTAATGTTTTTGCCCTGTTCGTTTCCTTAGTTTTTACATTGGGGCTGCTGGGGGTAGGTGGGGTGTTAGTGATGCGGTTACTGGGTCGTCAGAACCTCTTGCCCCAGTTTCTAAATAATATTGGCTCGCAGCCCTCGCCGCCAACATCCACTGCTAGTCCTGAGGTTGCTGCTGAGCCAGCAGCCAAAACATTTAACGAGGTCAAGGGAGTTCCCAACGGCATATTTGCCTATGGTGGTAGCACCACGTGGGCACCAATTCGAGGGGTGGTCGATCCCGTTTTCCTACGGGTTTGGCCGAATTTTCAGTTGCGCTATACGAACCCGCCAAGCGGCACCCCCGGTTCGGGAAGTGGTATCCGCATGTTGCTGAACGGTCAGTTGGCATTTGCCCAATCCTCGCGGCCTCTAAATTCCCAAGAGCGACAGGAAGCAGCGGCTAAAGGACTAAAGTTGGTGGAAATTCCGGTAGCCATTGACGGACTGGCGATCGCGGTTCACCCCCGCCTCAACATCCCCGGATTGACGGTGCAGCAGGTGGTGGACATCTTTACCGGCAAGCTGACCAATTGGAGCCAACTGGGAGGTCCGAATCTGGCGATTGCGGCATTTTCCCGTCGCCCTGAGGACGGCGGCACCGTGGAGTATTTTATCCAGGAAGTCTTAGGCGGCCAGCCCTTAGGTGCCAATGTCACTCTTGTGCGCGATACCACCGATGGCCTACGGCGTGTGTCCACTACCTTGGGAGGAATCTACTATGGATCGGCGCCGGAAATTGTTGGTCAGTGTACAATTCGCCCTTTACCTTTGGGGCGGCAGCCCAATCAGTACATCCCCCCTTATCGCGAACCCTATGTTGATCCCAGCCAATGCCCAGGGCAGCGCAATGTTCTCAACCACAGAGCATTTCAAGATGGGACGTACCCCATTACCCGCCGTCTCTTTGTGATTGCCAAGGACGATAACACGCTGGATGCCCAAGCCGGCCGAGCCTATGCCAATTTATTGCTGAGCGATCAAGGCCAATTACTGATTGAACAGGCGGGCTACGTTCGCCTCCGTTTGGGGGGGTAATGTTTGACAAGCCCCTCAATCGAACCTATGAACGGATCATGGTGGCGATCGCCAGCCTCAATTTCCTCTTGGTGCTTTTTGACCTTACCTATATTCCCCTGCGGGATTTTTGGCTGTTGGGTAAGGTGCGTATTCCCCTAATTCAGCGGATCATCTATTTGCCTCAACCCTTACCCATTACTTCCCTCTACGATCCCATCAAGGGCATTGAACCCCACCGCACCACCCAAGCCTACATTGCAACCGTCGCCAAGCTACGGCAAACGATCGCTGAGCAAGGTGTGGACGCCCCAGCCACTCAAGAGCTGTTGGCTCAGTTGCGCCAGCAAAGCACAACGATGGTGGACACTGACCCCTTTGCCTTGGCCAATAAGACGGGCACCCTCGAACAAATTAAGAACCTAATGCGGCAGAAGGTTTTTGGCCGTCGCGATGCCTCCGCAAAACAGTCCTTTGCGCGCTTTTGGAGTGGGGAGTACATTAATGCCCAAGCGTGGCAGGCGAACCTCACATGGTTTGAGGGACAAGTTCTCCCCCTGCTGGCGACCAACTACTGGCGTGCCTATGGGGAGGATGGTGACTTTATCAACCGCTTTGGTACCCTCGATGTTCCCTTTAATCTCCTCTTTTTTGTGGAGTTCTTGGGGCGGACGTTCTGGCTGAGTCGGCAATATCGCGGTGTGCGTTGGCGAGATGCCATGGTCTGGCGTTGGTACGATGTCTTACTCTTTTTCCCGTTTTGGTGGTTGGCACCGACCTGGGCATGGCTGCGGCTGATCCCGGTCACGATTCGCCTTGATCAAGCGGATATTATTTGTTTGGATAGCCTTGAACGGCAGGCTTCTCAAGGCTTAGTAGCAGCGATCGCCACCGATGTTTCGGAAGTGGTGGTCCTGCAAGTCCTCAGCCAACTGCAAAAAGCAATTCGTCGCGGCCAATTCAGTCGCTGGTTCCCCCGAGACGGTCAGCATCTCAACAACATAGACGAACTAGGGGAGTTGGCGGCCTTGGTTGGGCAAGTGGTGATTTACCGTGTGCTCCCCCAACTGCGACCGGAAGTGGAAACCTTGGTAGCCTACAGTTTGGATCAACTACTGCGGCAAGCATCCCCCTATCGGCGCTTACTAGAAATGCCGCCCCTTGAGGCTTTATCCATCCACTGGCGCCAATCCCTTGCCAAGCAGATGAGCGATCGCCTCTTTCTACTGTTGGAGCAAGCCAGCAAAAACCAAGGTAATTCCCACCGTGAAGGAGTATTACTGGTGAGTCAACTGGCCCAAAAATTTGGCCAAACCCTCAGCGCTGAACTCCAAGAGGAAGAGATCGGCAAGGTAATTCAAGACCTGCTGGTGGTGTGGCTGGAGGAAGTCAAAATTAATTTTGTGCGCCAGACCCACATTGAAGGCATTGAAACAGTTTTAGATGAAACCCGTGCTCTCCAAGAACGTTTAGAACAGGAACAGCTAAAGCTAAGACGCTAGTTATTCCAAGGGTTGGAGTAACCACAGGGCAGTGTAGGTGACGTCACTGGGGGTCGGTTGAATGAGCAGAAAGTGCAGACCTTGGCTAGAGCGCAGGCGATCGCGAAACAGTTCTCCTGCTTTGGCCATTTCGGCATTCTCAAAGGTCAAAAAAACCCAGCGATCGCGCAAGCCACTGTGCAACACTACCCCACAGGGCTGCCCCGGCACAAACTCCAAGCGATAGGGCACCTGCTCTTGAAGCCAACGGGCAAGCTTGAGGGACTTGCGACCGCCGTAGAGAACAATCCCTGGAATCAGGGTCTCTGAGGTCAGCCCCAGAGCTTCTGGCAACATGGCCATGTCAAAGGCAAGAATCCGCAGCGGATATTGCATTAATTGTTCCAAGTCGGGGGGGGTAATTGCTGCAAATTGCCAGGACTCTCCCCAAATATCCTCGGGCAGCGGCAGTGGGGGGGGCTGCTCAATCGCCAAGGGATCATAGGCTTCCCCCGTATAGGTTTTCAGGCTTGGATACTCCTGAGCGCGCCGACGCAGGTAGTGCTTGAGGGCAGGAGTGCGGCGCGTGGCTTCAAGGGGAATCTGCAGTTCTTGGCAGGCCAGTTCCACTAAGCCTAAACTCTGGGGGCGAAAAACTTGGATTCGCTCCGGTAAAGGCTGACCACAACCTTTGAACTCTGTCACCAGCCATGTACTGCTCACCAGTGGCTCCGGACAAAAAGTCGTATAGTAAAAATCGTCTTCGGGGTTGCAAATCACCAGTTCCCACAGATCAAGACCGCTGGGGGTACGCAATGGCCGACGGTAAAGATCAACTTGCCAGCAAGACATTGATGGATACAAAAGGGCTGTATCTCGCTATTGTCCCTTATTTTTCTAGTTTGCTACCAAAATCCGTCGCAGTGCTCCGCCCATAGCCGCAGGCGTGGGGGGTGGTGAAGCGGCGGGGCGCCGGTACTTTGTGCAGGTGACTAAGTGACATTAGAAGCGACTAAAGGTTATAATATTCGAGAAGCGCTGTCGGGCGGACAGTGCTGAAAATGCCCCTGGAGAGGTTCTGGCGGGGGTGTCCCTTGGGGCACCTCTCCTAAGCGTCGAGGGAACCCTAGCTAAGACTCTGTGAACGGGGAATCTCCTGCTATACGCTTTGGCGTTAGCGGGATGAGCGTCAAAACTGGTATCGCCGAGGCCAAAACCGCCGCACTTTGCTCAAAAAAAAGTCCAGCTCTGGCAGTTTGAGGGGGGAAATGGCCACTGCAAACATCAGAACACTGACACTGCCGGCGATCGCCAACTGTAACAGCTGAATTCCCAAGCCATCCCGTCCCCAGAGCCACTCCAGCCCCCTGAGAGTAGCCCAACCTGCTCCGCCACTTAGGATGCTGGCTAGGGCAATTCCAGTCAAGGGGGTAAGTAGCTCCCCCCAAGGCAGCCCCCCCAGGCGACGGTGCAAGATCCAAGTGAGGGCAATAAACGATACCGTATTCACGCCCACCGTGGCCATCGCTAACCCCACTGCCCCAAAGGCGCGGGTGAAGAAGAAGCAAAAGAGGGCGTTAAAGCCCAGTCCCCAGAGGGTGACATAAAGGGGAGTGCGGCCATCCTCAAGGGCATAAAAAACCCGCACAATGACATCGCGGGCAAGGTAGAAGAACATGCCAATGGCATAGACCAACAGCAGCGCGGCCACCAGTTGCGAAGCCGCAAAATCAAAGGCCTGTCGTTCATAGACCACCCGCACTGCCGGCAGTGCCAAGGCCGCCATCATTGCCCCCAACGGCATCATACTCAAGGCCGTCAGCACCAAGCTTTGGCGAATCCGCTCCTTGAGTTCTGTCCAGTTTTCTGGCTGCGCCAGCTTTGAAAAAATGGGCATGTAGGGCACAAGAATGACATTGGAGAGAATTCCCAAGGGCGTTAAAAATAGCAACTGAGCATAACTCAAAGCCGATGCGGCGCCAACGGGCAACTGGGAGGCAAAAAAGAGACTGATATAGACGCTAATGAGCAGCATCCCCGAGGAGAGGGTGGCTGGCCCCATCAGCCGCATGAGTTCCCGCACTTCAGGGCGGTTGAATTCAAAACGTAAGCGCAACGTCCCCATGCCGGCTTGCCACTGGGCAGGAATTTGCACCAACCATTGCAAGACTCCCCCCACCAAGGTTCCCCAAGCCAATACCGCAGCGCCGAAGTGATCGGCAAAAAACCAAACCCCGATAATCACCGCCAAACTGGATAGCAGCGGACTAATGGAGGGCAACCAGTAGTGATCGGCGGCATTGAGGGTGCCAAAACCAATGCCAATCAGACCGGAGAGCACCGCCAGGGGCGCCATAATCCGAAATTGCTCTGTGGCTAAGGCGCGGATGTCTGCACTGGCACCGGGAGCAATGAGTTGAATTAAAGGCTCAGCCAACACCATCAAAACTGCCGTCAACAGCAGCAACAGCCCGCCCACAAGGGTGGTAATGGTTTCTACGAGAGGAGCAGCTTTTTCTGGGGGCTGCTTGAGCACTACGCTGATGATGGAGCTGTGAAAAGGCCCATTGATTCCCCCTAACAAAATAAACAGGAATCCCGGAATCACATAGGCATAACTATAGGCATCCACCGCTGCACCGACACCAAATTCGGCGGCGATCGCCTGCTGGCGAACCAGCCCCGCCACTTTACTCAACAGCGTTGCCACAGCAACAATGGTGGCAATGTGGGCAAGGGATCGCCCCTGCGGCGGGGATTTTGAGGAGGGGTCAGTTGTCACTGCAGGTCCTAATCCAATTTTGGAAAATGAGTCCATCAGGGCAGAACTCTGGCGATAATCGTACCAGCGATTTAGCTCTCTTTCATGGCAGCAGGTAGCAGAACTGTAAAGCACGTGGCTCGACTCAGTGCGCGGCAAGCCTCGCATTAGGTCAAGGGCGACCAATCCCCACTGGAGACAAATGCCGCCCAGTAGTAGGGGGATTCCTTCTGGAGGCGCTGAAGCTGTACTTGCCGCAGGGCTTCTGTACGCCCCATCCCTCGGCGCAGGTTTTGGTAAAAGGCCACCATCATATCGCGGGTCACTTGGTCATCCACTTTCCACAGGGTACTTACCTGCGATCGCGCCCCCGCCAACGTGAAAGCTCGCCGCAACCCATAGACCCCTTCCCCATTCACCACTTCTCCCCGCCCCGTATCACAGGCGGATAACACCACCAATTCTGTGTTACTCAGGTTCATCCCCGTAACTTCCAAGGCCGTGAGCACGCCATCATCCACGTCTGAACCCCTTTGGCGTTGATTAAACCCCGCCAAGGCCAGGCCGGATCGCAACAGGGGGTTTTCAGGGATGTCCTTATTTCCCGAATGGGGCAAGAAGAAGCCGTGGGTCGCTAGGTGGAGAATTTTGGGAGAATTTGCTGCTTTGACCGCTGCCTCTGTGGCCGCAGCTTGTCTCAACAGTTGGGCTTGGGGGAAGAGTGCCTTCACAGCCTGTGCTTCTTCAGCCGTTCCCGGCAGAGGCGCAAAGGATAGCCCCCGCAGATCAAGGGAGCGCAGTGGGGCTGCAGATTGAGACCCCCCCCTGAGGGAGTGATCAAAACTGGGGTCAGCAATAATCAAAGGGGTATTTGCAGAGGCCGGTCGCGATCGGAGACGTAGAAGTTCACGTCCGGAGGTCAGCAGGGTAATCAGATAGGACTCCACCAAGTAGCGCCCTTGGGCATCCACCAGCGCCTGAAAGGGAATGGTGTTTAACTCGCCATCCGGCGCAATGAGTAAATGGGTTGCATTGCCAATCCACGGACGAATGGGGGTAATGACCCGCGCAGCCAGGGCTTGAGCCGCCCGTTGTACCTCACTCTTGGGCAGGCGCGGATCGGCCAACCGGAACCGAGTTTGGCGCACTTGAGCCTCTATTTCAGCCGCAGGCCCCAAATCTTTGCCTAGGGGTTGACCGGTTGGACGCAGAACATAGACCCCATAGCGCGGCTCACCAAACTGCTGAGTCCGCAGATCGTAGGGGCGATAGCGAATGAATTCAATCAAAACGGCGTTGGCTGGTATTGCCCGTTGAATAGCGGCGATGGTTACCGGCTGGGTGAGTTCGCGAAAGGCTGCACTGCGGAGACTCAATTCAGCTTCCAGTTGATTGGCCCGTGCCTGCAGCTGCTGCAGTTGGGGTAAAGCGGCGGGTTCTGCTGAGGCAAAAACGAGGTTGGCAATGGTTGTGCGCAGGGTGGCGAGTTCTTGCAGTTTGGCCTGATCTGGAGCTGGCAGTTGGCGGCGCAGTCGCGCCTGGTTTTGGCTCAGGAAATCCAGTAGGCGTCCTTTGCGGCGCAAGATCGTTGTCAAGGCCAGAGCAATGGCCTCAGAATCCTGAGGAAGATGCCGGAGATGCAGTGTCAGTATCGCATCAGTACTGTCCTGAAAGGTCTTGAGGTAGTTGCGTTTATAGTCCTCTGAGCCAACAATTAGATTTTGCCGCAGGTTCTTTTCCTCAATTTCCTGGACGTTTTTCAGCAGTGCAAGGGTCTGGGGAAAATTTCCCAGTTGCCAATAGACAGCAGCAAGGTTGCTGAGAGCCGTTGCCGTGTTGGGATGGGTTTCCCCAAGGCGCAATTGCGCAATTTCTAGCGTGCGTTGATAGAGGGGCAGGGCCGCTGAGTAGTTGCGCTGATCAAAATAGAGGGTTGCTAAATTGTTCAAGCTGGCAGCAATGTCTGGATGACCCTGCGGTAAAACTTGTTCGCGAATCTTAAGGGCCTGTTGGTACAAGGGCAAAGCGGCAGCGTAATTTTTCTGTGCTCGATATAAACCCGCTAAATTGTTGAGGGTTGTTGCCACATAGGGACTTTTCTCTCCTAGGGCTTGCTCAAAGATCCGCAGCGCCCGTTGGTACAAAGGTAGAGCGCGGGGGTAGTTCTTTTGCTCTGTGTAAAGGAGACCGAGGTTATTGAGAATGACTGCTACTTCAGGGTGATTGCTGCCGAAACTCTTTTCGGCGATCGCCAGCGATCGCTGAAACACTGGCAATGCCGCCTCATTGTTCCCCTGAGCGCGATAGAGATTGGCCAAGTTATTCAAGACGGCAGAGACCTCTGGTTGATCTGCTCCGCGCGTTTGCTCATAGATAGCCAAGGCTCGCTGATAAAGGGGGAGTGCCGCTGCATAATTTCCCTGCTCCACCTGAAGCTTCCCCAATTCATTGAGAGCTGCGGCCAAAAGGGGGTGATCGTTGCCCAGGGTATTTTCTACTAAGGTGACAAAGCGCTCCGCAAGGGGGATGGCCGCTTGGATATTGCCCTCCTGCCGCAGTTGATCAATTTGATTGGCCAGTTCTTGAAAGGGCAGTGGGGTGGGTTGGCACAGGCTGGGGGAAGACAGCCCCAAAATTAGACTACTGCCCAAGGCGATCGCCCCCAAGACAAGGAATCCTCTGGTGTTCATTTTTTCCTCAGTCGCTCCTCAACAGCAGCCATCGAATCAGCAATACTGATGGGAAACCCTAACCCCCAGTTCCTGCCAAATAGCGTCTAAAAGAGGCTCCAACCCCTGACGAGCCACTGCAGAAATGGCAAACACGGGTTTTCCCAAATACGCGGTGAGGGTTTCCTGAACAGCGGTGACCTGGGAAGGCTCTAGGGCATCTATCTTATTGAGGACAACAATCTGCGGGCGATCGCCCAACCCATGGCCATAGGCCACCAATTCATTGCGAATGGTTTGGTAGGCGCTCACCACATCCTCAGCCGTCGCATCAATCAAATGCAGCAGCAGACGGGTGCGCTCAATATGGCGGAGAAACTCATGTCCCAATCCCAGGCCTGCATGGGCACCCGCAATCAGACCGGGAATATCGGCAAATACCGTTCCATCCCCGTTGGGCTGGCGCACCACCCCTAAGTTGGGCACCAACGTTGTAAAGGGATAATCGGCAATTTTGGGTCGCGCCGCCGACAGCACAGAAATGAGAGTTGATTTGCCGGCATTGGGCAGACCAATAATCCCCACTTCCGCCAGCAGCTTGAGTTCTAGCCGCAGGTGTCGCTCTTCGCCCTCTAGGCCGGGGAGGGCATAATCCGGTGCCCGCTGATGATTGCTGAGGAAGTGCCTATTCCCTAGACCCCCTTTGCCCCCCTTGGCCACCAGCAGCGTTTGACCGGGGGTAGTGAGGTCCCCCAGTAATTCCTCCGTTTTGGCATCCCAGACCATGGTGCCGCAGGGCACTTCAATAATTAGATCGGCACCACAGGCGCCGGTGCGGTTATTCGGTCCGCCCCGTTGGCCATCTTCTGCCTTAAAAACATGGGCATAGCGAAAGTCCAGCAGCGTTTGTAAATTGGACACGGCTTTGAGAATGACTGATCCACCATTGCCGCCATTGCCCCCCGATGGCCCTCCTGCCGGCACGTATTTTTCACGGCGAAAGGCAATAATGCCGTCGCCCCCTTTGCCGGCTTTGACATGAATTTCCGCAAGGTCAATAAATTGCATGTTGGCCGTAATGAGCTGCGTATGGAGTGGATATTATTGTATCCTGCGAATTTGTTGACCGTTCTTTTAGCGGGGAGGACACAGACTCCAAAGGGTGAAACGCAGGATCGAAGGCGCCTAAGGTATTTGACATCCTCCGCGACCTGCTGAAGCCAACGGTGGGTTCCTGGGCCAAGGGCGTATCCGCTGCTTGTATCTCCCCAGGCGTCACTTGCGGCATGCCCTGCCCTAGGTCGGCGTGGTTGTGGCCGACAGCAAAATTACAGGACGGCTACCCCGTTCGCGCTCTCCTTCTCCCCTGTTAGCTTGTTCCCGCGCAGCGGGTCAGCGATTGGCTGCCCGATTACCGGCGGATTGCCTGGCTAACGGAGCAGTATTTCCGTGATACGCTCCCTGCCGACCCACGGGAAACAGGTTTAACCACCCCTGCCCAAGTGCGTATTGCCATTCAAAATAGTCCGCTGCCGGAGTCATTGATTCTGCACCTAAGTCGGCAACTGAAAACCGCGGGTTAGCCCGATCCGTTGGTTGCTGAACCATTGCCCCAGTCCCTGCCGATTACCCGCATCATTGCTTGGGCCGGAGATTTGGCAGCAGCCTGTCAAGTGCAGATATTCCTAGGATTTGGAGAAGTACGGGTAGAGAGTACAGGTGTGCTACCATCGGATGGAACCATTCAACTGGGCACAGATGCCCGCGATCGCCTGCAATTAAAGCCGACAAAATCTCTGTGAACGAACCCTACGTCATCGGTGTTGATCTCGGTGGCACGGCCATCAAAATGGGACGGTTTAGTCCCAAGGGGGATTGTCTGAATGCCCTGACACTGCCGACTCCCCAGCCCCCCTTTCCAGAACGGGTGATTAAAGCCGTGGTGCAGGGGATTGAGGAACTGGATGCCGAGGATCGGGCATTGGCCATTGGGATGGGCGTGCCGGGGCCTGTGGATGCCAGCGGTCGCATTGCCCGCCGCGCCATTAACCTTGACTGGTACGAAGTACCCATTAGCGACAGTCTTGAACACTTGACGGGCAAACCCACAGTAATTTGTAACGATGCCAACTGCGCCGGCCTAGGGGAAGCATGGCTAGGGGCGGGCAGTCAGTTCAAAGATTTTATTTTACTCACCCTAGGGACGGGGGTGGGGGGTGCGATTATCCTCAATGGCAATCTCTTTGTCGGTCGGGATGGAGCTGCCGGCGAGTTGGGGCTGATTACCCTCGACTACAATGGCCCTCCCTGCAATAGTGGCAATCGCGGTTCCCTTGAACAACACGTTTCCGCCCAAGCCCTGCGGCGGCGGTGGGGCTGTGACCCCCATGAGATGGCAGAGCGTGCCACCAATGGCGACCCTGAGGCGATCGCCCTCTGGCAAAGCTACGGTCGTGAATTAGCCGCTGGCATTGCTAGCCTGGTGTACGTCCTCACCCCAGAAGCGGTAATTATTGGTGGGGGAATTAGTGCCGCCAGTGATCTCTTTTTTCCCTCGATGATTGCTGAATTGGAGGAGCGAGTACTGCCCACTTCCCGCAATCACCTCCACTGCCTGCGAGCCACCCTTGGAAATCAGGCGGGCATGGTGGGTGCAGCCAAACTAGCGTGGACATATGTCAAAAATCATCTGTGACCCTTGCGTGCTAAAGTGCAGGAGTATCGGCGACTGGGGGTGTGCTTAGGGCTGATTTTTCAGACTCCTCCAAAAGGGTACAGGCATGATCGGTCGTCACTGTCCCAAGGCGGTTGTGACATTCCTGCAGGAGATTTTCTAGTTCCTTTTTCAGTGCTTGCAATTCCCGCATCTGGCCTTCAATGGCAGCAATTTTCTGTTGCAGTTGCTCATAGACGGTAAAACAGGTGAGCGTCCGCTGCTCCCGCAGAGCTAGCAGCTGGTGAATTTCCTTGAGACGAAATCCTAAGGCCTTTGCCCGTTGAATAAATTGCAATCGCTCGAGGTCTGCCTCGGTAAATTGGCGATAGCCTGTTGGTGTGCGCTGGGGCGGTGGCAACAGGCCAATGCGCTCGTAGTAGTACAGCGTTTGGGGATGAATTTGCAACTGCTCAGCTACTTCTTTGATTTGCCATGTCTTTGGAGGCATAGGGGGGCTTGCGCTACAGGAAGGCTTGGCGATGGATGGCCTCTAGAGCTTGATATTCTGCAGTTTTGCCAAGGCGACGGAGGGATCGCAACCGCTGTTCAATGAGCATCCGCGCATCAGTGCGACTAATGGACTCAAACTTCATCCCTTGGGATCCTTGGCTGACAATGAAGAACAACCGCTGGGCATACAACGTTGTAAAGAGTTGCCGATGTTCATCTAAAGGACAGACCCCATAGAGCAAGCCAAAGGTGGGGTGATTGAGATACTGCTCAGCGGTCATTGAGGGCTTCATTAGTAGAGAGAACCTACCTCGCAACAGAATCGTGACAGGTCAACACGGCAAGGATGGGTCATGAGGAGCAAAAACAAGGGAACACCGCAGACTGCGGCTAAAATAAGTAAAACACTTGACTGAAAAACTTTTCAGATTATACCCAAACCTCCTCCTCCTCTATGACCCGTTCACTTCCCCCCTTTTGGCTCAGTGTGTTTCACCGCTGTGGCCTGATTTTCTTTGGCACCCTGACGGTCTTCTTCACACTGGGGATAGTGGGCTTGAGCAGTACAGTCTTCTTTGCCCTCCTCGGCGTCCTGTGGGCGCCCGACGGTGAAACCAGTCCCTATGAGCACATCAGTGGCAAAGAAACGAGTCGCGATCGCATTCTGAGAATTGACATTGTGGGTGCCATTCTAGGCAGTCCGCAAAACAACGAGGATATGTTCTTTGCTCCCCTTGGGGGCGTTACCTACGGTTATGAAGTTCAGCAGCAGTTGGCAGATGCTGCCCAGGATAAAACAATTCAGGCCGTCTTTCTCAATATCAGTACGCCCGGTGGCACCATCTTTGGCTCGCAGGCGATCGCCGACGGCATTAAAAACTATCGCAAAGCTACTCAAAAACCGGTCTATGCCTTTATTGAGGGCATTGCTGCCTCCGGCGGGGTGTGGGCTATGGTGACGGCGGATCGGATCTACGCGGATTACGGCAGTATGATTGGCAGTATTGGTATTCTAGGCCCCAGTGTGCTCTATTATGATCGCCCCACCAGTCTCAACAATGGCCTACTTCAGGGGGGTGTCACTGCCAACAGCATTGAAGAGCGCACCCTCAGCGCTGGTCGCAGCAAAGATATGGGCAACCCCTTCCGTCGCCTCACCCCTGAGGAAATAGCGGTTCTCCAAAGGGGGCTTGAGCAGGAGTACACTAAGTTTGTTGCCCATGTTGCCCAAGCCCGTGGCATTTCGCCGCAGGTCATCCGCAATCAAATGGGAGCGATGATTTTCAGCAACGATCAAGCCAAACAGTATGGCCTCATTGATGGCACCCTGAGTCGCCCTGAAGCCCTAAACGCCTTGGCAAAAGCCGCTCATCTCAGGGAGGGGAACTATGCCGTTGTGCGGTTGCGGCGCGATCGCTCCCCCCTGATTTATCAACTCTTTGGGGTTAAAGCGCCCCCACCTGCTCCAGAGGCACAGCAGGCGTGGAAACAGGAGCAGCTCTGTGCCCTCAGCCAATTGCGCGCCCTTGCCTACTACGGTTCCCTGTCCTGCCGGCGTCAGTGATGCGCTTTGACATTATTACGCTTTTTCCCGAATTCTTTGCCTCTCCCCTCAGCAGCGGCCTGATGGCGAAGGCTTTGGCGCGGGGAATTGCCGAGGTGGTCTTGACTAATCCCCGCAAGTTCACTACCGATAAGCACCAGCGGGTGGATGATGAACCCTACGGCGGCGGTGTCGGCATGGTCATGAAGCCGGAACCCCTCTTTGCCGCCGTGGAATCCCTGCCCTCTCTACCCCGCCGTGAAGTAATCTATGTTACGCCCCAAGGAGAACCCCTCACCCAACAACATCTTTGGCACTGGTCACAGGAGCGGGATCAGTTGGTGATCCTGTGTGGCCACTATGAGGGGGTGGATGAACGGGTTGTTGAGCACCTCGTGACCCAAGAAATCTCCATTGGTGACTTTGTGCTTACCTGTGGTGAAATTCCCGCTCTGGTTATTCTCAATGGCGTGCTGCGACTCTTGCCCGGCACCGTAGGCAAAGCTGCCTCCCTGCACCAAGAGAGCTTTGAAGACGGCCTGCTGGACTATCCCCACTACACCCGACCTGCGGAATTTCGAGGCTGGTCAGTGCCGCCGGTCTTGCTTTCCGGTCACCACGGGGAAATTGCGGCGTGGCGACGGGCACAACAAATTGAACGCACTCGCCAACGGCGACCTGATTTGTATGCCAAATGGCTAAATGCCCAAAACGCAGGTCATTTCAAAAATAGTTGCTGAGGAGAGCAGCCACGACCTAAAGCAGCAACACACCTAGGCAACAGATCAACGATTTTTATCTTTGAGCGGCGGTGTTCCAAGGGGGCTGTTTTTGCAAAGCTGGAATCCGCTCCTAGCCACAGGGGTAAGGTGGAGTGCTGTTTTGGCTGGATAGGCGCTGTCACTGGGTAAAGCGCTATTGTCGAATCTGAACCGAGTCTTAGTAATTTCTTTCACTTCTTAGGACATAGTGACGCTAATTTAATAATTGTTCGACCAACTGGTTAACGGGATAACATAGTCAAGCTGCGGCACCGATTAAAATATAGGCAATGACTAAAGTACATCTGTTTAGTGTTCCTCCCCAAGACTCCTTAGTGTTGTTGATATGTCAAATTTTTCTCCCTTGCCTGGGGTTGCTTTGAAAAAGAGTGGTCTCATTAATGTTCTGCAAAAGCTTGTTGGGGAGGAAACCGATCACTACTTGGAGACCCTCTTCGAGGCGCTGCCCGTGGGCATTTGCCTGTATAACCTGTCGGGACAGTTAGTGTACACTAACCCGCGGGGACGAAAGCTACTGGGCTTTACTGAACCAAACTACCCCTGCGCTGACATTGAAGCCAATCTTCGGGTTTACCTTTGCGATAGCGATCGCCCCTATCCCAAAGAAGAGCTGCCGGCCATTGTCGCTCTGCAAGGAGTTTGCGTTGGCCCTGTTGAGTTAGATGTGCAGCGGCAATCGGAACGGGTGAGTCTTGAAGTCTATGGCATTCCTCTGTTGACCCCCCAAGGACAAGTAGTTGCCAGTGTTGCTGCCTATATTGACATCAGCGATCGCAAGCAGCAAGAAATAGAACAAGCTATCTTAACCAACCATCTCCAAGAGCAGGCCAACCGCTACCGCGACCTTATCCAAACCCAAACCGACTTTGTAGTACGCTCTACGCCCACCACCACAATTACCTTTGCGAATCAGGCCTTCTGTCGGGCTGTGGGATATCCTCCTAAGGAGGTGCTGGGTCATTGCTGGGGTGAATTTATTCCTGCTGAAGATTTGACCCTCCTGCTGGACTGCCTCTCCCGTCTTACGCCAGAAGCACCCACCTTTGCAACCGAAAACCGCCTCCTCAATCCTCAAGGAACTTGGATTTGGACGCAATGGATGAATTTGGGCATCTTTGATGCCCAAGGCCAACTGCAAGAAATTCAATCGGTTGGTCGCGATATTACCGCCCTCAAAGAACAGTTGTGGCGGGAGCAAACCCTCAACCGCGTCACCCAAGCCATCCGCAACTCCCTTGACCTAGAGACCATTTTTCAGACGGCAGTGTGTGAGATTGCCCAAATGGGGCTAGGGGTGGATGCCCATGTGGTGCAGTACTTACCGGCAGCGCAGGTGTGGCGCACTCTCGCCGCTTGCTGTCAAGGGGGCAATGGGGAACGAGCCATAGGCTATGAAATTCCCGATGCTGACAATCCCTTTGCAGCGCAGTTGAAGCAAGGGGAGGTGGTCGCAATTGCCGATACCCAAGCCATTGCCGATCACGTCAATCAGACGGTGGCCCAGACCTTTCCCGGAGCTTGGTTACTCACTCCCCTCCGAATCAATGACCAATTGTGGGGCAGCCTGACTCTTGTGGTTCCCAACCGCTCCCATGCTTGGTCGGCGGCAGAGATTTCTTTGGTTCGGGCTGTTGCCGCCCAACTGGAGGTGGCTATCCATCAAGCCAACTTATACCAACAATTGCAGGAGGAACTTAACCAACGCCGTCAAGTAGAAGCCGCCCTTAGCCGCAGTGAAGAGCGCCTACGCCGCACCGCCCTGAATTTGCCGGGCGCTCTCTTTCGCTACCTGCAACGCCCCGATGGTCAAATTCAAGTGTTTTACCTCAATCCCCTGTGCGAAACAATGTGGGGGGTTTCCGCAGAGGCGGCTGCCGCCGATGGTCGAGTTCTGTGGGCCTTGGTGCACCCTGAAGATTATGCCGCCACTTGGGAGTCAGTCTGCCAATCGGCAGCAACCCTGACGCCTTGGTGCCAACAATTTCGCATTGTGCGCTCCAGTGGGGAAATCCGTTGGCTAGAGGGTGCAGGACAGCCTGAGCGGCTTGAGGATGGCAGTACCCTTTGGCATACCTTAGTCCTGGATATTACAGAACAGCGGCAAACCCAAGAGCGCCTCAGGGAGCAACAGGCGCAACTGCAAATGGCGGTGGCCACTGCCGAAATTGGTTTTTACTCTTTCGACTGGGCAACGGAAACCTTTTGGGTTTCAGAAACCTACAAGCGGCAACTGGGGGAACCGCCCACCGCCAGCTTTACTTTGGAGGACTGGCGCAACCGCCTTCACCCTGAGGATAGGGAATCTGCCATTGCCTTCTTTAGTGCTTTCTTGCAGGAGGCGTCTCCCTGTACCTTAGAGTTTCGGCTGCGGCATCGCGACGGCTCCTATCGCTGGTTTTACGCTAATACAACGCTGCTGTGTGATGAGAAGGGACAACCCTGTAAAGTCATCGGCACCCAACTGGATATTACCGAGCGCAAACAAACAGAAATTGCCCTCAGAGAAAGTGAGGAGCGTTATCGTCTCTTGGCGGAGAACACCGGTGACATTATTTGCTTACTAGATTCCCAAGGGCGATGTCTCTACGTCAGTCCGTCCTGTGAGGCGCTGCTGGGAATTGCTCCCCAAGGAATGATCGGTCGCCCCTTTGCCGAATTCTGTCCACCGCAGGAGCGATCGCGGGTTAGCCAAGAGTTAGAGCAAATGAGGCAGCAGGAGCGGTTCTGGCCAATTACCCATCGCATGGTTACTGCCGATGGCAGCCTGCGCTGGCTAGAAACCTTGGTGAAAGCCCGCCGAGACTCCCAAGGGCGGGTTCTGTACCTGCAAACCGCCTCCCGCGATGTCACCAATTGGATTCAGGTACAGGGGCAATTGAAACAGCAAGCTTACTACGATTCCCTGACCGGCCTACCCAATCGCTACTATTTGACCGAGGAACTGACCAAAGCCATTGCTCAAGCGCACCGCCAGTCGGACTTCCACTATGCTCTACTCTTTGTGGATGTCGATCGCTTTAAGCTCATCAACGACAGCCTTGGACATCAGGTGGGCGATCGCTTTCTCCAGGCTCTTGGCAAGCGCCTGCGGCAACGGGTGGATTCGCAGCATCTGGTGGCCTACTTTGGTAGCGATCGCTTTGTGATTTTGGCAACGCATCTGCGGCAGCGGCAAGAGGCCATTGGGCTTGCTGAAGCCCTGCTGCAGGACTTGGAAACCCCCCTAGCCGTAGATGAACTGCAACTGATTGTCAATGTCAGTATAGGCATTGTCTTTGCCCATGGGGAGTACGACAATAGTTTTCAGGTGCTGCGGGATGCTGACATTGCCCTGCATCGAGCTAAGATGCACCAGCGGGGTGGCTATGCCCTCTTTGATTTGCAAATGCAGACAGCGGTTTGGCAAGCAGTGCGCCTAGAGCATGACCTGCGCCATGCCCTAAAAGACAGCAGTCTGCAAATCGTCTATCAGCCCTTTTTTGATTTGGGAAAACGGCAATTGGCGGGCATGGAGGCTTTAGTGCGCTGGCGTCATCCGACGGGAGAGATGATTTCTCCTGCACACTTTGTGCAGATTGCTGAGGATACCGACTTAATCGACGCTTTAGATCGGTGGGTGTTGGAGCAGGCCTGCCGCCAATTTTACGAGTGGCAACAGCGCTTTCGCCACATAGGCAATCTCATTCTCAGCGTCAACATCAGTGCTAAAACTCTAAAACATCCCCACTTTTTTAGACAGTTGGATGGGCTGCGCCAGACCTATCCCCTTGCTAAGGGACAGTTAATTTTGGAGCTGACGGAGCGGATGGCCTTGGATTTGGGGGAAGAGATGATAGCCCTCCTCCAGGGCCTGGGCGATCGCGACATTGAAATTAGCATTGACGATTTTGGGACAGGGTATTCCTGTTTGAGCTACCTGCATCGCTTACCTATTCACCACTTGAAAGTTGATCGCTCATTTGTGCAGGAACTGGATAACCCGACAAACTACCGTATCGTTGAAATGATTATAATGTTGGCTCGCCATCTCGGATTCGGTACGATCGCAGAGGGCATCGAAACCGAAAAACAATTAAAACATCTCAAGAAATTAGGCTGTAACTACGGCCAAGGCTATCTGCTGTCGCGACCCCTGCCTCCTGCTGAGCTGGAATCTCTCCTCGCCTCAAAGCGGCAACTAAAATAATTCCATGGCAGTTTTGCATGGGACGTGGCTGACGACGCCGACGCCACAATTTTTCCTTTGGGTAGAAGAATGGCGACCTCTGGCTCAGGCAACAACGGCTTGGGAGCCAACAGGTGTCCCTGTGTAT
>NZ_CALGOG010000003.1:0-30744 GCF_937958135.1 uncultured Thermosynechococcus sp.
TAATTAGAGCAACGGAAATAAAATCCTCAGAAACAAAGCGCTGCTTTTGCATTAGGGCGGTCAGCGCCCCCACCAAAGCTAAACTGACTGCGTGGCTAGGGTGAGCACCCACTAAACCATCCTGAATCCAACCGAGGGCAACACCTGCTAGTACCCCTTGACCCCACGACCGCTTGACACTCCAGACAATAACCCAAATTAAAAACCAGTCTGGTACCAATAGCGGCAAGTTAGGTAAGTGAATAAAGGTCAGCAGGGCACAAAGTCCCACAGAGCCGGTTGTAATTAGCCAGTTGAGGCTAGTTCGCCGTAAATGTGTCCATCGGTTCAGCATAGGGAATGACGGTCACCCACTCAAGGCGATCAATCGGTGCACCGAGAATAACCGTGGCATGGGGACGGGTTGGATCGCTTAGTTCCACCGATTGTACTTCTCCCACGGGAATGCCGGCCGGATAGAGACTGCTGAGGGCTGAAGTATAGAGGACATCCTTGGGCTGTACCTTGGGGTCTTTCTCCAAAAACTCCACAATCACCTGCTGATTCAGTTGTCCCCGCAGAATCCCCATTTGCCGCGTCCGACCCACCACGACCCCCACTCGACTGGCAGGATCGGTGAGCAACATCACCCGACTGGTATTGGGAGTAATGCTCGTAATGCGTCCCACAAGGCCACCGTTGCCCACAACCACCGAGCCAATGGTCAGACCTTGACGACTGCCTGCTCCCAGGAGGAGCGATCGCCACCATTGATCGGAACTCCGTCCAATCACCGGAACAATACGCCCTTCCCAATTAGGCAGCATCGGTGCTTTTAGCAGTTGCCGCAACCGCTGGTTTTCTGCCCGGAGGGCTGCTAGTTGCTGCTCCAGTTGCCAGGTGCGGGCTTGAATCAAAGTTTGCTGATCTTCCACGGAGCCTTGAAAGGGTAGATTGAGAAGGCGGTACAGCTCCCGAATTGCTGCCCCATTCGTCTCACGCAAGATCCAAGCGCTCGTGAGCACCAAGGTTGCCAGGAGGAAACTTCCTGCATATCGTCCCCACCAGCGCAGCAAAAAAGCCATGGCTGTTGTGATCCTTAACCAATGACCGAGGGTTGGGTGGAAAAGACACGGGCTAAGTCTTTGAAGTTTTCTAGCACCCGACCTGTGCCCATGACAACACAGCGCAGGGGATCTGCTGCTACATGGACCGCAATGCCTGTTTCATGGCTAATCAGCGTATCTAAGCCCCGCAGCAAGGCACCTCCCCCCGCCAGCATAATACCACGATCCACAATGTCCGCAGCCAGTTCTGGAGGCGTCCGCTCAAGAGTGCGCTTGATTGCTTCAATAATAGCCGAGAGAGGTTCTGCCATACTTTCCCGAATTTCCTCGGCTTTGACCACTACTGTGCGCGGTAGGCCAGAGAGTTGGTGTAGTCCTCGCACTTCCATGGATTCGGAGTCATAGCTGTCGTTGGGATAAGCAGAACCAATGCGAATTTTAATTTC
This sequence comes from uncultured Thermosynechococcus sp., assembly GCF_937958135.1. Taxonomy (NCBI): domain Bacteria; kingdom Bacillati; phylum Cyanobacteriota; class Cyanophyceae; order Acaryochloridales; family Thermosynechococcaceae; genus Thermosynechococcus; species uncultured Thermosynechococcus sp. The sequence continues at coordinate 1,493 of NZ_CALGOG010000003.1, forward strand.
TTCAGCTGTGCGTTCACCAATAATTAGGTTGTGCACTTTTTTCAAATATTGGACGATTGCCTCAGAAATTTCATCTCCAGCGACACGGACAGACTCACTCAAAACCGTGCCCTGCAAACTCAGAACCGCCACTTCTGTGGTTCCACCGCCAATGTCCACAATCATGTTGCCCGTTGGTTCTTCCACCGGCAAGCCCGCACCAAAGGCAGCAGCAACGGGTTCATCAATTAAATACACCTCCCGCGCTCCTGCCCCTCGCGCCGCATCCTCAATAGCACGGCGTTCCACACCCGTCACACCGCTGGGAATACCAATCACCACACGGGGCGCAAACAAATTCTTGCCGCCGTGCACTTGGCGCATAAAATGCTTGAGCATGAGTTCAGCGCGCTCAAAGTCAGCAATCACACCATCGCGCAGTGGCCGTACGGCCACCACATTGCCCGGCGTCCGACCTAGCATTCGCTTTGCTTCAGTACCAACGGCAAGGGGTTGTTTGGTGTTTTGGTCAATGGCAACAACGGAGGGTTCCTCTAAAACCACACCCCGCCCGGATACATAAACTAGGGTGTTGGCTGTGCCCAAGTCAATGCCGATATCTCGTGATAGCCGACTAAATAGTCCCACGATGGTGTACCCCTTCTTTGAATCCTATCGACGGTAACAGTCCTGTTACCAAAAACGTGATGGCAAGATTGTATTACGTTTTGTTTGAAAAATTTCGTTGAAAAATCCCGGTGGGTTATGCGTAAACAGCCCTGTTCACGAGAACGGCATGCCCCCTAAAACCATGAAAACCAGTGTGGGAAAGGTTGCCATTCCCTGTGTATCCTATAGAAGGCTGTACCAGTGATTTGCCATCGGGTCAATCCGGTCGCCTAGGGTTCCAAGTTGTTCAAGAATGGACAATTTGACATCCTCCCCGGCCTGTTAGCTTGCTCCCGCGCAGCTTGGCGCACCGGGTCAGGGAAGTAGTTTGTTCTGTTAAGGGAATCTATCTATGGCTACTGACTCTACTCAACCGGCAACCAAATGTGTCTCTGCCACCTTCAAGGAAGAGGCCAACGTCAAAGAAGCAATCGAACGGCTCTTGAATCGCGGTGTCCCCAAGGAAAATATCTCGATCATTGGTCGCAATTTTCAATCTGAAGCCCGGATTACTGGATTTATTACCAAGAAAGATATTATCTTGGATGGGGTTACTACGGGCGCCCTCTACGGTTCTATCTTTGGTTCACTGCTCAGTCTGCTGACGGGGGTTGGCGTTCTGTTCATTCCTTTTATTGGTGTTGTTGCGGCTGCAGGACCGCTGGCGGCTGCTCTCTTAGGCGCCACAGGTGGGGCACTCTATGGTGCTTTGGGCGCTGGGTTGGGCTCGGTGCTAATCTCCTTGGGGATGCCCCAAGATAAAGCAGCCATTTATCAAACACGGGTACAGGCGGGGGAATTCTTGCTCGTGGTCGAAGTTCCTGAGGAAAAGACGGGGGAGATTTTTCTCCTCTTGCAATCCGCCGGCGGTCAAGAGGCTGCAATTACTGAGATGCAAATTCCGCGTCAACCTGAGGGGCAGTTGTCTGGACCTGAGGACATTTCTCCAGAGGTGCGTGCAGATTTGTCGGAAGCGGCTCAGTCTAAGTTTATTGAGGCCTACAACGAGGCCCTCAAGGAGTCCAACGATGCAAAAAATGCCCTTGTTAAAGCATGGGAGCACATCAAAAATCTCTTCCAACGGGACGATCGGGGCATCTATGGTAGTTAGATAGTGGCTAGAGGGCGTTGACTTTCTCCCTGAGTTCAGGGTGCCCAAAGTCGGCAATCACACCATCGCGCAAGGGCCGCATGCGTCCGACCTAGGATTTACTTTGTTGCAGTACCAACGGTAAGAGGTTGCTTGGTGTTTCGGTCAATGGCAACAACGGCGGGATCCTCTAAAACCACACCCCAGCCAGATACATCAACTAAAGCAGGCTATTGATTGACGGCATCTTCTTCATCGAGGTTACCCAAGGCCATGCCATTGGCTTCACGGCGTAGGATTTGCCGCTGTTGCTGGGTCACCTCAATGCCGACAGCGATCGCTTCTTTGAGCCGCTCTAATGTAGCTTGCCAGCGCTCTTGGGTAGTTTCTGAGAGGCGATCGCGATGTTGCTCAAAACTGGCAGTGATGTCTTCGAGCAGTTCGGGTAAAGCATCAGCAGATTTGCGCAGCAGTTGTCGGGTTTCCTTACCAGAGCGGGGAGCAATCAACAGCCCTACAACTGTGCCGATCGCGCTTCCTAGAAGCAAACCACCCCAAAAGGCACCACCGCCACCCCGTTGCTGACTCATCGCTTTCTCCTTCGGAAGCGGACACCATACCGCCCTATCCAGCTTATCAAGGTTAAAAACAAACGGACATGGCGCTGTTGCCGACGCCATTTAGGCAGTTGCGATCGCAAGCCTGCAACGCCTCGTTGGCCAATGAGAATTACCTCGGGGGCACCGCCTAAGACCCCGTGGGTACTCCGCTCGGCATCCAGTAGAGCGCGGGACACCCCCCGTAGAATTTGCCGCAGCTTCACTAACTGCCACGCTAACCACAGAGAAATCAGCGCAATCAGGCAATTGCAGCCAATTACAATCCAGACCATTCGTGGCGTAGGGGGCATTGACCTTCGGAACTACCGGTTCATCTTTTCATAGATTGCCACAGTGGAGGGTGAGGTGTGGCTAAGTAGACTAAGAGTTGATGATATTCAGCAGTGTGGTGAAATTGCTCCTAAAACAAAAAGGTTGGCGACAGATGTGGCCTTGGCCAGGGTCGCTGTTGCTGGCTGGGCTTGTTGTCGGCGGTGGCTTAGCCGGTTGGTACCACTGGCGATCGCCCTCTTTGACACCGCCTTACACGCTCACGGTGGAAGCACCCCCCCAAAGTCTGCAAGAGCTAAAGCAGTGGGCACAGTCTTCAGACCCCCTCAAGCGCGATCGCGCCCGCTATCTTTTGGCCGTAAAAAGCCTGAGTCAAAAGAACCCCCAATCTAGTCTCCAGTGGCTCCAAGGCCTTGAACGGACCTACCGACCCATGGCAGCCCCTATTCTTCTACTGCGGGCTGAGGCCTATCGCCAACAGGGAGACAACCGCAAGGCCAAGGAAACGTGGGAACAGTTGCTGCGGGACTATGGCAATGAACCTGAAGCAGCAGTGGCGCTTCTGAGCTTAAATCAACCGCAACCGGCGATCGCGCGCTTTCCCCGCCATCCTGCCGTCATCAACTACGTGGCGGAACAGTTAGAGAAAAATCCCGATCAAGTACCCTACCTGAAGCTGGTGGCGCGCTACGGCCTTTTTCTGAAGGACTACGGCACCTACCTTGAAATTTTGCGCCAGCGCTACGCCGATCAACTGACGCCAGCCGACTGGGAAGCAGTTGCTTTCGGCTATTGGGAGAAAATGCAGTATGCCCCCGCTGCGGCCGCCTATGCCAAGGCACCGCCAACACCTCTGAATCTCTATCGGGTAGGACGGGGACGGCAACTGAGTGGCGACACCCCAGGGGCGATCGCTGCCTATCGGACGTTGGTTAACCGCTTTCCCCAGAGTTCAGAAGCTGCCCTAGCCCAACTGCGCCTTGCCCGTCTGGCGAAAACCCCGGCGGAGCGTCTCCCTTTGCTGGCTAAGTGTCTGCAGTTGGCAACGCAAAATCAAGCCCCGGCGATCGCGGCCGATGCCCTCTTGACGCAGTATGAAAACTACAAAGCACTGGGGAATACTGAGGGAGCACAACAGAGCCAACAGCAACTTTTTAAGACTTATCCCCAAAGTGGCGCCGCAGCGGAACTGCGCTGGCAACTGGCCCAAGGGGCTGCCCAAAAACGGCAGTGGTCTGAGGCACAACGGTGGGTTAGGGAAATTCTCAAATTCAATGCCGACAGTGAGCTGGCGCCGCGCGCAGCCTTTTGGCAGGGAAAATGGCAGGGAGAGGCAGGACAACCCCAAGCTCAACGCCAAACTTGGCAGTTCCTTATAGAGCACTATCCCCACACCTACTATGCTTGGCGGGCAGCCAGTCTGCTCAAAAAGCCAGTGGGCACGTTGACAACCCTGCGGCAACAGCGTCCTTCAGTGAGGCGCGATCGCCAACCCCTCCTCCCCCTAGCGACGGGTAGTTCAACACTGCGGGAACTGTATCTACTGGGGCAATCGCAGGAGGCTTGGCAGCGCTGGCAGTGGGAATTTGAAAATCGGGTGCAACCCAGTGCAGCAGAGCAACTGACCGATGGCCTCATTCGCCTAGGGGTGGGGGAATACCTCGATGGCCTCTTCATGCTGCAAAACCTATTTACGCGGGCTGCCAATGAACCTGAAGTGGCCACCTTCTTTGCCCCCCTTCGCCGCGATGTTCGCTTTTGGTATGCCCTTTACCCCCTGCCCTACTGGGAGTTGGTGCAAAAGTGGTCACTGGCGCGCAACTTAAATCCTCTGCTGGTGATGGCTTTGATTCGCCAGGAGTCTCGCTTTGAAAAGGACATTCGCTCAGTGGCAGGGGCAACGGGGTTAATGCAGCTTATGCCTGAAACCGCTACTTGGATTGCCAAAAAGTTGAACCTAGACCGCTATTCGCTGGTGGAGCCAGAGGATAATATCCGCCTGGGCACTTGGTACTTTGACTACACCCACAATCAATACCATCAAAACACCCTCTTGGCTTTGGCAAGCTATAATGCGGGGCCTGGAAATGTCAATCACTGGTTAAAGCGGTTCGATATTACCGATCCCGATCGCTTTATCGAATCAATTCCCTTTCCTGAGACCCATGGCTATGTCAAAAATGTCTTAGAGAACTATTGGAATTACTGGCAACTCTATGCCCAGCCCGAAAAACCCTAAAATTTAGAGAAGGACAGGGTCAAATCATGGATCAAGATATTCCTGTTGCGGAGCGGCTACAACCAATCCCGAAGAGTAAGGGAGAGCCTCGGCGAGGGGGACTGGCGATCGCCAGCGCAATTCTTCTCGTGGGTCTTGTAGGGGGGGGAGCAGCAGGGTTTCTCAATCGTCCCCCTGCATCGCCAACGGCCAAAGAAACAGAGTCAACCCCGACGGCTACCCCAACGGAAAACCTGCTGGGACATCTGCCCTACGAGGAAGCCCCTCTCTCAGAACTCGAAGCGGTGAGTGCCGATGGCCAAATCAAGCTACGCCGAGCCGCAGCAGAGCGGTTTCGAGCCATGGTGGCTGCCGCGCAGCAGGAGGGAGTGGTTCTGGTGCCTCTTTCGGGCTTTCGCTCCAAACAGGATCAGGACTATCTCTTTTTTGAGGTCAAAGAGCAGCAGGCACAACGCACCACTGAGCGGGCATTGGTGAGTGCTCCCCCTGGCTATAGCGAACACCATACGGGCTATGCGGTGGATATTGGCGATGGCCACCGACCCAACACCCATCTTAAGGAGAGCTTTGAGGACACCCCGGCGTTTCAATGGCTGCAAAAAAATGCCGCCCGCTTTAGTTTTGAACTCTCGTTTCCCCGCAACAATCCCCAGGGCGTCAGCTATGAACCTTGGCACTGGCGTTTTGTGGGCGATCGCCACAGTTTGCAGACCTTCTACAGAGCACGACAACTGACACCGAGGAATTAGCCATGGGAGGACTTGCCCATCGGGCGGTTTTAGTGACAGGCGGCACCGGCGGACTGGGTCAGGGAGTGGTGCCCGTTCTCTTGAGTCAAGGCTATACCCTGACGGTTCCCTACATTGATGCGGCTGCCCGTGAAGCCCTTGAAAAACAATTGACGGCGGCGGAGTTGGCCAATGTGCGGTTTGTGGCGGCGGATTTGAACAATGAAAGTGAAGTAGCCGCCCTCGTGGAGCGCATGCCGCAATTGGATGCGGTGGTTCACTTGGTGGGGGGCTTTAGCATGGGGGCAACGGCGCAATTTGCCCTCAGTGACTGGCAGCAGAGTTTTCGCCTCAATGTGGAGACCACCTTCTTGGTGTGTAAACACGCCCTCAAACGCATGCAGGCTCAGCGGTACGGGCGCATTGTGACTATTGGCTCTCGCGGTGCGGTTGAACCCGCGGCGGAACTGGCGGCCTATTGTGCCGCCAAAGCAGCAGTGGTGGCTCTGACGCGGGCGATCGCCGCTGAAACCAAAGGCCAAAACATCACCGCCAATGTAATTCTCCCTAGCATTATTGATACCCCCGCCAATCGAGCGGCCATGGGGGAAGCGCAAGCAGCAAATTGGGTGAGTCCCCAGGCAATTGGTGAACTGATTGCCTATCTGATTTCCGAGGGAGCAGCGGCCATCAGTGGTGCCGTGATTCCCATCTATGGCAATGCCTAGGGCCATGCTCTTTATCCTATTGCTGAGCCTGCTTTGTGCGATTGCCAATGTCCTCACCGAGATCCTGATTCTTACCCCCCTTGAAGTGCTGCGCTCCCTTCATCTGCCCGCGGTGGTGCTGTGGGGTGTGCTTTTCCTCCTGCTGGCGTGGCTGATGGGAGACTAGGGCACTACACCAGAACTCCCCTTTGGCTAAATGCAGCAATTTGGGCAGCCGCCACTTCTAAACAGGGGCGATCGCGCACTAGGGCAAAGCGCACATAGCCCTCTCCCCCTTGACCAAAGCCTGAGCCGGGTGCCGCTGCAATCCCAGTTGCTTTGACCAGCGACTGACAAAAGCCAAGGGAATCCCGCCGCCAAGGCTCAGGGAGGGGCGCCCACACATACATCGTCGCCGCGGGCAGGGGCACCGACCAACCGTGATCTGCAAGGGCTTGGACAAAGGTATCGCGCCGCTGTTGGAAAATTTTGCGGGTTTGCTGAACACAGGTCTGATCCCCCGTGAGGGCGGCAATGGCCCCCCGCAGGATGCCGGCGTACTGGTTAAAGTCAATCACTGACTTAATTTGGCGCAGCGCCGCAATCACGTCGGCACGGCCGATGGCAAAGCCAATGCGAAACCCGCCCATATTGTAGGACTTGGAGAGGCTATAGAATTCAATGCTCACCTGGCGATCGCGATCCACTTCAAAGATCGAGGGTGCTCGCTCTGCGTCAAAGACCAGATCAACGTAGGGGAAATCGTGTACCAGCAGGAGGCCGTGGCGATCGCAAAACTCCACCGCTGTCCTAAAAAACTCAAGGGGAGCAACCGCCGTGGTGGGATTGTGGGGATAGCTGAGAATCAGCAGTTTGGCCTGCTCTCGCACCCTCAGGGGAATGGCCTCTAGATCCGGCAAAAAGTGATTTTCTGCCCGCAAGCGCAATGGATAGAGTTGCCCCCCTGCCAGATACACGCCCCCCGCATGGGAGGGATACCCCGGATCGAGCACCAGGGCATACTCTTGGGGGTTCATCACCGCCAGGGGCAAGTGGGCTGTGCCCTCTTGGGAACCAATCAGCGTCAGCACTTCCCGCTCTGGATCCACCCTGAGGCCGAAGCGGCGTTCAAACCAAGTGGCCACCGCCTGGCGAAAGGCCGCCGTACTGGCAAAGAGTTGATAGCCGTAGGTACTGGCATCGCGTACCGAAGCTTCAATGGCCGCCAAAATGTGATCCGCGACGGGCAAATCCGCAGAGCCGAGGGAGAGATCCACAATGGGCTTGCCTGTGGCTGCCACCGCTGCCTTCGCCCGATCCATAGCATCAAAGACATTGCTCTGAAAGTACCGCAGGCGATCGGCCAACCTCATGCTGCCACCTCCCCATCGCGGGAGAGCAGTGCCTCCACAAATTCAAAGCTGTTAAAGGGGCGCAAATCCTTAATGCCCTCGCCAGCACCAATGAAGCGAATGGGCAGGCCTAATTCCTGTACCACCGCCAAAGCCACCCCTCCCTTCGCCGTCCCGTCCAACTTAGTGAGGATGACGCCCGTGAGTTGCGCCGCCTCGGCAAAGACCTGGGCTTGGCGCAAACCATTTTGACCCAGGGTGGCATCGAGAACTAGGAGCGACTCAATTTGCGCATCGCCTGCGTTCTTATCAATAATGCGGCGGATTTTCTTGAGTTCCTCCATGAGGTTGGCCTTGTTTTGCAGGCGGCCGGCAGTGTCCACCAGCAGCAATTCGGTGCCCCGCGCCTTGGCTGCCCCAATGGCATCAAAGACCACCGCAGCAGGATCGGTATTTTTGGCGGGGTTGGCAATCACCTCCACATTGGAGCGTTGTCCCCAAATTTTCACCTGTTCCGTGGCTGCTGCCCGAAAGGTATCTGCCGCTGCAATCAAACAGCGATAGCCTGACCGGGTGGCAATGTGAGCCAGTTTCCCAATGGTAGTGGTTTTGCCGACACCGTTGACACCGGCAATCAACCAGATATTCAGCACGCCTTTTTTCGGGGCAAACTCGCGGCGGTAGCCTTGTTGAAAGGGGCGATCCAGAATGTCCCGCAGAATCTCCTTCAGGTAGGCGATCGCCTGATCGGCAGGGAGGGTTTCTTGGCGAATTTTTGTTTGCAGTGCTGCAATAATCTGATCTGTGGCCTTGACGCCCACATCCGACTGCAACAGCAGCATCTCAATCTCTTCCACCGCCTCCCGACTCAGGGGGCCTTGACCCACAATCGCCCGCAGTTGATGCACCAATCCCCGCCGCGTTTTGCCCAGACCTTGGCGCAGGCGTTGCAACCAAGTAATTTCCTCAATATCCACCTCCTCTGGCCGCCGCCCTTGGGCTGCCAGCACCTCCGCTGACCACAAAAAGCCCTCATTGAGGACAAGGGAAGGGTTTGGTTCTCCCGGTTCAGCCTCAACAACAGCAGATTGAGCCACGGCAGTCTTTTCGGACTCCTCAGAAATGGAAATGGGGCTATCCGCCGCTGTCTTTTGGCTTGCTTCAGGGGTTTCAACGGTTGCGGCACTCTCCGATTGCTGTCGCGCTTGAATAGACTGGAGTGCTGTTTTTGCCCAATTGAGGATAGGCGGGGAAGCGGTGGATTCTGGAGAGTCTGGGGGTGGGGATTCCGTTGGGGTTTCTGCCGGAGGGGATGGCTCCTCACCACTGCCGCCAAACTTGCGTCGAAACCAATTAAAAACCATGCCCTATCCTTTGTCCAACCGAACTTGCCTATTTTCCAGAATAGCTTTGATTCTCTGCTAAAAAAGCTTGCAGGCGATCGCCCACCCAGCGGCTCAAGGCAGGATGACCCACCACCAAGGGCAGCCAGTGCTGCACATCGGCGCAATTGTAGCGGGGCAACTCCCCATTGGCATAGGTAAAGGCTCCTCCCGCCTCCTGCATGATGAGATCTGGCGCGGCCAAATCCCAGTCCTTGGGGGCACTGCCTCCTGTGAGATTGACGTACAGATCCGCATCCCCTTGGCAAATACTTGCTGTTTTACAGCCCATACTCCCCATCGGAATTTGCTGTATGACCCCCAATGTGCTTAGAAAGGCTTGCAGGTGCTCTCCGCCGTGGCTCCGACTCATGACCACCCGCAACGGCCGCCCTTCATTGGGTGGCTGAACCCGCAGTTGCGTAGAATCCCAGCGGGTCTCTCGATAGGTGCCTGCGCCGGCAATGGCGGTGTAGATGACCTCCTGCTCTGGCCAAACCACGGCGGCTAAACAGGGGCGATGGTCATGAACCAGGGCAACGTGAATGGCGTATTCCCCCGTTTGCTGTAGAAAGTCGGAGGTGCCATCGAGGGGGTCAATGATCCACTGGTAGGGCTGCGGCAATGGCTGCCCTGGGGTATAGGTTTCTTCTGTCAAATAGCCAAACTGGGAGGCGGGAAAATGTGCTTGGAGGGCATGGCGCAAAAAGGCATCAATCGTTTGATCCGCCAGCGTAACGGGATCGCCGCCTTTGTCCTGCACCGTTAGATGCTTCACCTGGCGGTAAAACTGGCGCAGTTGCTCAAGGGCTTGCCACAGAATTGGGCGCAGCGTTGCAAGCGTCTTTTCAAGATCAAGGGAGGGGGACATGGTTTTAAGCTGCCCAAAAGGAAAGACCACGGGGAATCGCGGCAATTAATCTGCGGGTATAGTCGTGCTGGGGCTGTTGGTAAACGGCTTCCGCCTCACCCATTTCCACAATTTCGCCATTGTACATAACCATGAGGCGATCGCTCATGAATTTGACCACACTGAGGTCGTGGGAAATAAAGAGGTACGTCAGTTGAAACTCCCGTTGGAGTTCTTTGAGTAAATTCAGCACCTGCGCCTGCACGGATACATCCAAGGCCGAGACGGCCTCATCGCAGACGATAAACTCTGGATTCAAGGCCAAGGCACGGGCAATACAAATTCGCTGCCGCTGCCCCCCCGAAAATTCATGGGGATAGCGATGCTGGGCTTGGGGGTCAATGCCCACCCGTTCCAGAAGATAGGACACCCGTTCTTGGTGTTGCCGTTTTGACTGATGAGGGCGGTGAAGGCGCAGCGGTTCTGCCACCAACTCGCCAATAGTCATACGCGGATTCAAGGAACTGTAGGGATCTTGGAAAATGAGTTGCATGCGTTGCCGCAGGGGGCGCAATTGGCGAGGCGATAAATGGCTAATGTCGCGATCGCCAAAAAAAATCTTGCCCTGAGCAGGTTCCAGCAGACGCAACAGGGTGCGGCCTAGGGTGGTTTTGCCGCAACCCGACTCCCCCACCAAGCCAAGGGTCTCCCCTGTACGAATCGTAAACGAGACATCCCTAACGGCAGTAACAAAGCGCTGCCTGCCCGCCACAGGATACTTCACCCAGAGATGTTCCACCCGCACCAAGGGGGGTTGGGTGGCTAAATGGGCTAGGCGCTCCTGCTGCTGCGCGGGGGAAATTACTTCTAAGCGGGGGGGCGTTGCCCCAAGAAAATCGGCCACCGTGGGCAAAAGAGTCAACCGGCAATCCAAGCGGGGACGGCAGGCCAAGAGTCCTTTGGTATAGGGATGTTGGGGGTGGCGAAACACCTCCTCCACCGTTCCCGCTTCAACAATTTGTCCTTGGTACATGACAATAACTCGATCGGCCAACTCCCCCACAAGATTGAGATCATGGGTTACAAAAATCAATGACAAGTTGTACTGTTGCTGTAACTCCTGTAGAAGCCGCAGGATGGCCGCCTGCACGGTGACATCGAGGGCAGTGGTTGGTTCATCGGCAATTAAAAGCAGCGGCGAGGCCGCCATCGCCATGGCAATCATCACCCGCTGGATTTGCCCGCCGGACAGTTGGTGTGGATAGCGCTTAAGAAAGCGTTTTTTCACCTCAAGGGGGTCTTCGGGCTTGAGGAGCTGCACCTGCTCCAGGAGGGCGATCGCCCGCTGTTGAACTGATGCCCAGGGCAGCCGTTGCTGCGGATCGATGGCCTCCGCCAGTTGAAAGCCAATGGAATAGACGGGATTGAGGGAACTCATTGGCTCTTGAAACACCATACTGATTTGCCGTCCCCGAATCTGTTGCATTTGGCGAGGGGAACAGCGCAGCAAGTCAATGGCTTCCCCTTCTGGTTGAAACCAAGCTTGGCCACGGCTAATGCGTGCCGGCGGCAACAGTAACTGCAGGAGCGCCAAACAGGTCACTGACTTACCCGAACCTGACTCGCCGACAATGCCAAGGGTTTGACCCCGCTCAAGGCTAAAGGAAATCCCATCCACTGCCCGCTGGATCTGACCCGCTTGGCAAAAGTCAACGGTGAGGGCTTCAACACGCAAAAGGGGTGACGACATCGCAGGGCGAACCAACTCAGAATAATCCTAGAATAGAGGCGATTTTGGCACTCAGGTATGGAGTTGATCTTTTTGGGGGTTGGCCTGCTGTTGGGTCTAGCAGTTTGGTTCTGGCAGTGGCAGCAAGTGCAACACGCTGTGGAGACAATCCTTGAGCAGTACACCGTCCGTCCCTGCAAATCCTCACCGTGGCAACGCCTGCAGACCTTACTCAGCCAACAGCTTCAAGAACAGGAACGCTGTCGTCAGCAACTGCTGCGCTCTCAAAAGCTTGTTGAATATGCCCCCATTGCCTACTTTGAGGTGGATGAAGCCGATTGCGTGGTCTGCTGTAACGCGGCGGCGCGATCGCTCTTCGGTTGCGCCCATCCCCAAGGTCGCCTTTTTCTAGAACTGGTGCGCTCCTATGAATTGGACTGTCTTATCGAGGAGGTGCGCCACGAGGAAACCATGCGGGAGCAGGAATGGCTCTATGCCTACCTTACACCGACCGGACAAACCAAGCGCAAACCCCTGCGGGCACGGGGACTCTTCCTTGGCGAGGGGCATGTGGGGGTATTCATTGAAGACTGCGAAGAAACGGTGCGGTTGCGGGATGAGCGCGATCGCTGGGCAGCGGATGTTGCCCATGAATTAAAAACCCCCTTAACATCCCTGCGCCTTGTTGCTGAAACCCTGCAACAACGGGTGCCAGAGTCCTTACGGGATTGGGTTGATCGCCTCCTCGAGGAAATTATTCGCCTCAGTCTCCTTGTCCAAGAACTCCTAGAATTAAACCGCCTCAGCCACACGCCCGCCGATAGCCTAGAGCGACACCCCCTCGACCTTGTCAAACTTATTGACACTGCATGGCAATCCCTCGCCCCCCTCGCTAAGGCCAAAAACATTCACCACGAGTACACCGGCCCAGAGCAATTTCCCTACTGCGGGAATGAATCGCAACTGTTTCGGCTCCTCGTCAATCTCTACGACAACGCCATTAAGTACAGCCCTGTGGGGAGTCGGGTTTACACCCGCCTAGTGAGCGATCGCGAGGGAGGCTATCTTTGCCTTGAAGTCATTGATACGGGCAGTGGCTTTCCCCCCAAGGACTTGCCCCATGTGTTTGAGCGGTTTTATCGAGCACAGGCACGGCGGCATCGCTTTGTCATCCCCACCGATAGTGAAGGACGCATGCCCCCTATTGGCAGTGGCAGTGGATTGGGGCTAGCCATTGCCCGCCAAATTGTAGAGTGCCACGGGGGCTATATGCAGGCTGCCAATCATCCACACTATGGGGGAGCATGGCTGCGAATTTATCTGCCGCTGATCTCACCTTAGTTTTCTATAATTCCTTAGCAATCCAGCGATCGCGCCCCAGTGACTTTGCTTTATAAAGGCATTGGTCAGCCCACCGGAGCAAGTCGGCAGGCAAATGGGGCGCAGCAGGCACGGTGGTGGCAATCCCAAAACTGGCGGTGAGGGTTGAGCCAACGAGGCTTTTCGCATGGGGAATGTTCGCTGCAGCAAGAGCCGCCCGTACCTTTTCCACAACGTGGATGGCTCCGCCTTGGGTTGTATTGGGCAGGATTAGGGCAAATTCCTCCCCCCCAAAGCGGGCAGCCACATCGCCGGCACGCTGAAGACAGCACTCCAAGATTTGTGCCACCTGCCTTAGCACCTCATCTCCCTGCAAGTGGCCGTAGTGGTCGTTATAGGCCTTAAAGCAGTCAATATCCAATAGCACTAAGCTCAAGGGACAGTGCTCCCGCCGACAGCGCCGCCATTCTTTGGCCAGCAGCTCATCAAAGTAGCGACGATTGCCAATATCGGTGAGGCTATCTAAATAGGCCATCTGTTGTAAATTGGCATTGGCCTGTTCTAGGGCTTGGTACATTTCTGCCTGTTGCAGTGCCACCGCTAGGGGTTCGGCAATCCGTTGCAGTAAGAATAGTTCTTCCCGCTGCCAAAGCCGTGGCCGACTGCACTGATGGGCAATCAACAGCCCCCAAAGGGTCTGCCCGTGCAAGAGGGGTACTACGAGATTCGCCTGCACCTGCAAACCCACCAGCAGCTCGCGATAGCAATCTTGAAGTTGGGCTTGGTTGACATCGCTGATGGTCAGGGTTCGTCCTTCGAGAAAGCGCTGGGCAGTTTCCCTGCTAAAACAGGGGTCGTGGATGATTTGGCCACGGATGGCATAGGCAGGAGAAGAGGTTGCCTCTACAGCAACAATGCCACTGCCGTCTTCTAAAAAGCGGTAAATGAGCACGCGATCGCTCAGGAGCAGTTGCTGAATACTGGTGACTGCCCGCTGCAAAATTTCTTCCAGTTGCAGGGATTGGCGAATATCTTGAATGATTGTGCTGACGATAATCTCCCGCTCTAGGGCGGTCTTGAGCCGCTCTTCCGTGCGCTTTTGCTCCGAGACATCCAGCAGCACGCCGTAGAGGGTATTGGTTTCAGGATTGAGCTGGCCGCGATCGCTCAACCAGCGGAAACAGCCATCCCGATGTTGAATGCGATAGGTGGTACTATAGGCACGCTGCTGCTGAATCGCCTGTTCAATCTCCCGTTCTGCCCTAGCCAAATCGGCAGGTGGAATAATCCGACGCAGATCCGACAACTCTTGGGGAAAATATCCCGTGAGATCGTAAATTTGATCGCTAACGTAATGAAACTGCCACAGGCGATCGCGGCGATAGATCGCAACAGGTAAATGACTGATGAGGGTGTTGTAGCGCTGCTCACTCTCGGTAATTGCCACCGTAATTGCCTGTTGCCGTGACAGTTGCCAGCGGAGTTCTGCCGTGGCCTGATTGAGTTCCCGGGTTAGAACCTGAATCACCCCTTGGGCTTCCGTAATGTCAATTGCCGCCAACAGATTACTTTGGGTAACAATGCCCACCATCTGCCCCTTGGCATCCACCACCACAACCCGCCGTACCCCATGCTCTTTGAACAAATGATTGACCTGCCACAGAGTTTGATCGGGGGTTACCGTCAGCACGGGTTGGGACATAGTACTGCCCACCGTTCCGCTGAGCACCCCCCCTTGGGAATGCAGTGCCTCAAAAATATCCTTTTCTGTAATGATACCGCGCGGCAGCAGACCACTGGACGTTGCTTCAGGAACCACCAAACTCGTCACACGCCGTTCAGTCATCAGGGCAGCAGCTTCCTGTAAAGAAGCCTCCGCAGCAATAGTAACCACATCGGGCACCATGACCTCAGCCACCCGCTTAATCCGTAATAGATCCACCGGGCGCAGGCTCTCGCGAAAAGCTTGGCGGGTCAGTAATCCCTCAACCCCCCCTGAATTATTCACCACTGCAAGGGCATCCACCCCAAAGTAGCGAAACCGCTCCAAGACCGCTAGGGGATCGTCGAGATCATTGAGGCGCAGACAATAGTCGGGCGGTAGCATAATTTTGGAGGCGGTGATCTCCTCAGGAGACATGCCTTGACCAAGGGCACGGATCACCTCCCGCTGGGTAATCAATCCTTGAAACTGTCCTTGCTCTTCTACAACTAAACCAAATCCTTGGTTGTTCTGTAACCCGCGGAGAATCTCATTGAAGGAACCCGTTGGAGCAATCACAACTAATTGAGCCTGAACCAAGGCTTGCAAATTTAAGCCTAAACTCAATTGCTCCATAGTGCCCCTCTCTCAGGAAGATTTGCTATTAAGGTTATGTCTATAATTTTTAATTTTTCTAAAAAACAAACAAAAGATTTACAAAAATTCATGTCATTAACTTTGACGATCTCCACCGCAGCTTGATTATTCTAATTTTATCTTGTATGGTTCGCTAACAGCATTGAGGATGAGGATACGCAAAGGGAATGTGAGTCTCCTCCGTGGCTACTTTTACAGTTTTGAGTGCCTTCGATCCAGCAATCAAGAGCTGTAACTGAAATATTCCGCTATTGCAGGAGAAAAGCTAGGATAGGGAATTGCATGCCTCTTATTCGCCCCATGCTATGGACTAGTAAATTACTCGATCAGGAACTCCACACGTGCCTGCTACGGGCGATTGTGACTGCGGCAGCCATCTCAGGGTTGAAGCGATGAATCCAACTGCGCCTAACCTCATTTGCCCGGAGTGTGGCACCGCCAATGCCATTGATCAAACCGAATGCTGCCACTGCCGAGTACCGCTTTTGAAACGCTACTTGTGGGCGATCGGTTCTAGCTTGGATCACTACAGCGTGGGTGAACTGGTGGGCGATCGCTACCTCGTGCAAGGCAAACACTTACTCTTAGATCTACTGCCGGGGGAACCCGCTCCTGGGGTGGACAACACTGCCCAACTCTACCGTCCTTACCTGCGCCTATTTCCCAAGCGTCCCCATGTGCCCGAATTATTCGGTGCCCTGTCCCTTCCTGAGGGAGAACTGTTGCTCCTTGAGCATGCCCCCGTCAGTTGTATTGACCTTGCCGATGCCAAAGTTGCCCCCGGTCTCACCCATGCTGCTCCCCTTACCCTCATCTGGGAGAAAGCCAATTTAGTGCGCCGCCTCAACTGGTTATGGCAAATCATCTCCCTTTGGCCGGCACTGGCGGCAGAAAATGTGGCTCTCACGCTGCTCAATCCCCAGCTTTTGCGAGCCGAAGGTTCCCTTGTGCGACTCCTGCAACTGCAAGCGGGCAATAATCCAACCTTGGCCGACCTTGGCAAATTCTGGCAAACCCATTTCAGCTTTGCCGATCAAGGGGAAAATTTTCAGCAGGCCTTCACGATCCTATGTCAACACATGCAGGATCCTCAGGACACTACCCCTGAATTTATTCGTGACACCTTAGAGACACTGTTTCAACAGGCTCTAGATCACCTGGGCTATGAGTACTACTATGATATTGCCAGTCGCTCCGACCAAGGGCCCAGTCGCACTCGCAATGAGGACAAGTGTTTTCCAGAGGGCGATCTCACGAACCAATCGCAGGTGCTCGCCTTGGTGTGTGATGGAGTTGGGGGGCATGAAGGGGGCGATGTCGCTGCGGGCTTAGCCATTCACATTCTCAAGGAGGCGCTAACCCCCCTTCAAGTGCTGGAGATGTCCCCTGCTGGGGTTGAGCAGGCCATTCAAACAGCCATTCGCCGCACCAACGATGCGATCAATCAACGCAACAATACGGAGCAGCGCCACGAACGCCAGCGCATGGGAACCACCGTTGTCGGTGCCCTGATTGAACACGCCCATCTTTACTTGGCCCACATTGGCGATAGCCGTGCCTACTGGATCAACCGTTGGGGATGCTACCAACTCACCCTGGATGACGATGTGGCCAGCCGCGATGTGCGCTTGGGGATGAGTACTTACCATCAAGCCCTCGAACTCCCCTACGGTGGTTCTTTGGTGCAAGCTTTGGGCATGGCACCCTCTCAGCATCTACATCCCACGGTTCAACACTTTTTGCTAGATGAGGAGGGGATTCTGTTGCTCTGTTCCGATGGCCTCAGTGATTTTAACCGTGTCGAAACCTACTGGCGGCAGTACCTCCTGCCGGTGCTCCAAGGTGAACTTTCCCTCACTGCTGCGGCTGAACAACTCATTGATCTTGCCAATGGCCTCAATGGTCATGACAACGTGACGGTGATGCTCATTCACTGTCGGATGAAGAATGCGGCGGGGGTCATTGACTTGGATTACAGCGATATTGTCTGTCAAGGGGAGTTGCCAGAGGTAACAGACATTCCAATGAACCACGTCGCCCCCCCCCAGCCATCGGAACTGGATATAATGGCTTCCCAAATGGGGGAACCCCCTCAACCCCAACCCAAACCGCAGCCAACCCAAATGTCTCGTTCCCCCGCCTGGCTGCTGCTGACGGCTGTGGGCATTGCCACTGCTGCCCTTGGTTTTCTCACTGTTGTGACTTCTATGAATCGCTCTACAGAGGGTGTAGAGTCCTCTCCTTCCCCCTTGATTACCCCCCAATGATGCCTAATCCTGCTGATTTTTGCCTCAACGCCTACGACTATCACCTACCCCCGGAGCGGATTGCCCAACACCCTGTGTCCCCCCGCGATCATTCTCGCCTGATGGTGGTGACCAAGAACACCGCCACGGATCACTTTTTCTATGAGCTACCGCAACTGTTGCAACCGGGGGATCTGCTTGTGCTCAACGATACACGAGTCATTCCAGCACGGCTAATTGGGCAAAAAGTCGGTGGCGCTGGCCGCACCGTCGAGGTGTTTCTCCTCGAAGAATTGAGCGATCGCCAGTGGTTGGCCTTGGTGAAGCCCGGTCGAAAATTGCGCCCTGGCGCCATGATTCAAATTGGCACGCTGCAGGCCACGGTACAGGCTGTTGACGAGGAGACTCGCGGACGGATAATTGAATTCGATCTGCCGGCGGGCGATCGCCTATGGTCCTACCTCGATCAACTGGGGGAAGTGCCCCTACCTCCTTACATTGACAACCCCATTGAGGATACCGAGCAATACCAGACCGTTTATGCCCGCCGTCCCGGAGCCGTCGCTGCACCAACCGCCGGCTTGCACTTTACCCCCGAACTCCTGAGCAAGCTAGCCTATCAGGGGATTGATCACTGTTTTGTGACCCTCCATGTGGGCATTGGCACCTTTCGCCCCGTTGAGGCTCAGGATATTCGCCATCACCATCTCCACGAAGAATGGATTGAGGTACCGGCTGCCACTGTCGAGCGGATTCAGGCCGCCAAAGCTGCCGGGGGGCGGCTCATTGCCGTCGGCACCACCGTGATTCGCTCCCTAGAGACGGCAGCTCAATCAGGCACCCTTCAACCCTTTTCTGGCAAAAGTGATCTGTATATCTATCCGGGGTACCGGCCCAAGATTGTCGAAGGCTTCATTACCAACTTTCACCTGCCTCGCTCCAGCTTGATGATGCTTGTCAGTGCCTTTATTGGTCGCGAACGGCTACTTGAGTTGTACCAGCAGGCCATTGATCGCCAGTACCGCTTCTATTCCTTTGGCGATGCCATGCTGATTTTGCCTAGCGCTTGCTCCAATCCCGTTTGAATGTGCTATCCTAAGCTCAGTTGTTTTGCAAAGTACCGTTCAGGGAGATGGAGGTGATGCCCATGGCAGATAGTAGTAAACGCTTGGGTCGTCGTTTTGGAGTAGTTCAGCTCTAGGGAAGAGTTGTTCTCCATCTGTTGAGTTGAAATCGACACCTAGGAAGCTACCTTTCCTAGCAGTTGACACCCACGATAACCACCAGACCGCTCCTGAGGCCTTCCTTGGGAGCGGATGGCTTTTTAGGGGCATGCTTGGGCGTTTAAGGAATTTTGAGCAATAGTATAGCTTTGTGGTTAACCATTAAAAAAATATTTCAGATTCTTGGTTGCCCATGGGACGGCGATTTATAGTGGGGGCAACCGAAACCTCGCCATTGTTGGCCAAGTCAAGAAAATTCATTGAGAGCAGAAAACGACTAATGATGGTGAACGCGGGAACTATTGCGTTCTAAGAGCAGCCATGGCCGTTCAACTCCTACCCCGCGCAATCCGATCTTCCAGAACCTGCGTTCTCGTTAGACTTGCCCGAAGCAGATTGCAACGATAGAATAAAAGATTGCTGTCTTTTTTCAATGGGCATGAAATCCTATCTCGCTGCCGCACTGCAAATGACCAGCCAACCCAACCTTGAGGCAAATCTGGCGCAGGCAGAAGAATTGATTGAATTGGCGGTGAGACGGGGGGCAGAACTAATTGGCTTGCCGGAAAATTTTTCCTTTCTTGGTGATGATCGCGAGAAAGTGGCTCAAGCGGCAACGATCGCCGAGCGTACCGAGGCCTTTTTGAAACGCATGGCGCAGCGATTTCAGATTACCTTGGTGGGGGGTGGCTATCCGGTACCGGCCACTGAAGGCAAAGTCTATAACACAGCAGTACTCATTGGCCCGACAGGGGAAGAATTGAGCCGTTACCAAAAGGTGCATTTATTTGATGTCGAGTTGCCCGATGGCAATATCTACTACGAATCGGGAACAGTGCTGGCCGGACGGCAATTGCCCTCTGTCTATCCCAGTAAGGAACTGGGGAATATTGGCTTGTCGGTGTGCTACGATGTTCGCTTTCCAGAACTTTACCGCGCGCTCTCCCAGGCGGGGGCAACGGTGTTGTTTGTGCCGGCTGCCTTTACGGCTTTTACGGGTAAAGATCACTGGCAGGTTCTCCTGCAAGCACGGGCCATTGAAAACACCTGTTATGTGATTGCACCAGCTCAAACGGGGGTTCACTATGGGCGGCGGCAAACCCACGGCCATGCCCTGATTGTCGATCCTTGGGGAACCATCCTTGCAGATGCGGGGGATCGCCCCGGTGTCGCAATTGCAGCCATTGAACCCAGCCGCCTTGAACAGGTCCGCCAACAGATGCCCTGCCTGCAACACCGCGTCTTTTTCTAATCCTTGGGCAAATTGTGCAATCAATCGTAACAGGGCATACAGCGGCGGGGAATTTCCTACGCTATCTTAAAACCATAGGTGAATCCTTGCCCTCACTCCAAACCAGTTAGGAGCGTATCTATGGATAGCGTTACGGTTTCCAACCCGCAAGCCTCCTCGGAGGTTTGGAACTTGCTGAAGCGGGCGATCGCCCACAGTTCAGGGTTTCAGCGTTGGCTGAGTGAGAAGCAAGCCGGTGTGATCCTTGAGCAGCCCACCGATCTGGATGCTTGTGTTACCGCTTACTTGCGTCAGGCTCTCGAAACCCTTGCCTACTAACGTTACGCCAGAATTGTTTCAGAGTTTCAGAATTGTCTTGCTAAGTGATTCTCTCTCCCCTCGGAAGCGGGGTTTTTTATTGCCGCAAAGAGCGATCGCCCCGCCAAAGTCCTACGTCTAGGGTTTCTTGGTTATAGTGGAAAGTGCCAGCTCACAAGGTGCCTATGATTGAAGGGCCGTGGATTCATAAATTTATTGTCTCCAATGGCATCCGTCTCCACTATGTCACCCAGGGAGAAGGGGAGTTGGTACTGTTGCTCCATGGCTTTCCGGAGTTTTGGTACTCTTGGCGACATCAAATTCCCGTCTTGGCAGACAAGCACAAAGTTGTTGCCCTGGATTTGCGCGGCTACAATCTCAGCGATAAACCCCAAGATACCGCCAGCTACGTTCTCGATGAGTTAATCCTCGATATTGTCGGTGTCATAGATGGCCTAGGTTATCGTCGCTGTCATCTAGTGGGGCACGATTGGGGAGGAATGGTGGCTTGGGGGGTGGCTTACACTGTCCCTGAGCGGATTCAAACCCTGAGTGTCTTGGCTTGTCCCCACCCTGCCAAGTTTCAGCAGTTAAGTTGGGAGCAATGGCTGCGCAGTAGCTATATGCTGCTGTTCCAACTGCCGTGGTTGCCGGAGCTGCTCTTAGAATGGGGGGGCTATGGGGCGATCGCCCAAATTTTTCGCTGGGCAGCGGTGAACCAGCAGGCCATTCGACCTGCCGACTTGGCTCTCTATCAGGATGCTGCCGCCCAGCGGGGCGCCCTTTCAGGGATGCTCAACTACTACCGTGCCACGCTACAAAGTCTCTGGCGTCGCGAGTGGGGGATGTTAGAGGTGCCGACCTTGATGCTCTGGGGGCGGCAAGACCCCACCCTCGGCATTGAACTCACCTACGGCACAGAAGCCTACGTCAAAGAGTTAAAAATCCAATACTTAGACTACTGTGGTCACTTCGTGCAGCAGGAGCAACCCGATCTGGTGAATGAGTATTTGCTGGAGTGGTTAGAGACTGTTTCAGCGCCCCTAAATTAGTCGCCGCAATTCGGTCACTTGGTCAGCGATCGCCAACAAGGACGGCGGCATTTCAGGCCCAGTCAACATAACATCGAGGGTGCGTGGGCGATGCTTCAAGAAATTCAGAACTTCAGCTTCACTCAGCAGCCCCAGTTGAATGGCCACACTCACCTCATCTAGAACGACCAAGCGATACTGTCCCCCTTGCACCGTCCCTTGGAGATGTTCCCAAAGCTGGCGGACTGCGGCCTTCTCCTCTGGCGTGATGGTCTGTGGATCCCCCAAACAACGTTGAAAAGCCGGTCGCCACCACGTCAAATGTTGCCCCAACTGAATCGGGTGCTCAATTCCCGTTTGAATTCCCCCCTTGAGAAATTGCACAACCAATACCCCACTCCCCTGAGCAGCCACCCGCAACGCCTGTGCTATGACCGTGGCGAAAAAGTGTCGCTGCGGACAGGTAAAGACCTGCACCACTCCCTCAACACCATAGGTTAGGGGCAAGCTTGCCTCAGAGACGGAAACCGAGAGTTGTGCCACCATCGTGTTCCTGTTTATTCAAAAAGGGGAATGACCCACGGGGGTTATACATCTAGTGTAGTGTGCCATGATTTAACCCTAGTGAACACTAGATATACGTGGCCGTCAAGGGGTCAAAGAATCGGTTATCTTAAAACAATGTGATTGTTACGGAGGATGCCGCTATGCCCGCGACACAAGCCCTTGATGCTGAGGCGCTCTTTCGCGCCGCCTACGAAAATCGTTACACATGGGATGAGAATTTTCCCGGCTTTACGGCCAAGGTCACGCTCATTGAGGGCGATCGCAGCTATCAGGGGCAAGTCAAAGTGAGCCGCGACTACACTGTTGAAGTGAGTGGCATTGAAGACGAGCAGGTGCGCGAATCCCTTTACAACCAACTGCGGGATGTGATTGTGCACCGCAAGCGCAACAGTTTTGAAGCTGCCCATGGCAAAAACACCTTCCAAGTCGGGGAAACCGACGCCAGTGGGGCGGTGGAGATTCTCGTCAGCGGCGACGCCATGGGGTCTAATTACAAAGTGCGGGACAATCAAATTGTCTATGTCAGCCGCGTCATGGGGCGGGTGGCCTTTGCCATTACCCACCGTGAAGCCCTCGAGACCGGCGCGGGGTACATTTCCACCAACTACGTGGCGGTCTTCCGCAACCCGCAAACCAATGAAGTGCTGCGGCAAATGGAGTTTGAGGATACCTACGTGCCCGTGGGCAATTACTACCTAATGAGTCGGCAGGTGGTGCACACCCATGAAAATGGCCAGACCAGCACCGTGGAAATTCGCTTTGATGACCTGCAGCTTTTAGCCGACTAAGCGTGGAAATCACATTTTTAGGCACGAGTTCCGGGGTTCCCACCCGCACACGCAATGTTTCCAGCGTTGCTCTGCGGCTCCCCCAGCGCAAGGAAATTTGGCTCTTTGACTGCGGGGAGGCCACCCAGCACCAATTGCTGCGCAGCGACCTGCGCACCAGCCAGATCCGCCGAATTTTCATTAGCCACATGCACGGCGATCACATCTTTGGGCTGATGGGCTTGCTGGCCAGTTGCGGTCTTGCGGGAACGGTGAGTCAAATTGATGTCTATGGCCCGCCGACCTTAAACCGCTACGTTGAAAGTTGTTTGCGCTGGTCGGCCATGCGGCTCCCCTACAAGTTGCAGGTGCATACGGTGGAGCCAGGGGAAGTCTTTAGCGATGGCGAGTTTACGGTGACCTGTCGGCTGCTGCATCATCGGGTGCCCGCCTTTGGCTACCGCGTTACGGAGAGCGATCGCCCCGGTCGCTTTCATGTGGAAAAAGCCCAAGCCCTAGGGATTCCCTCTGGTCCACTGTATGGTCAACTCAAGCAGGGTAAAACCATTACCCTTGAAGATGGCCGCACGTTCGATGGCCGCGACTTTTGCGATCCACCGCAGCGGGGACGCAGTATGGTCTATTGCACAGATACAGTATTTTGTGACAGCGCCGTTGAACTAGCTCAGCAGGCGGATGTGCTCATTCACGAGGCCACCTTTTCCCATCGGGAGGCAGACTTGGCCTTTGCGCGGCTGCATTCCACCTCGACAATGGCAGCTCAGGTGGCGGCCTTTGCCCAAGTGAAGTTGCTCTTCCTCACCCACTTTAGTGCCCGCTACGCCCCCGGCAATCCGCTGCAGGTGGAAGATCTGCTTGCGGAAGCACAAGCCATTTTCCCCAATACCCGCTTGGCGTGGGATTTTCTCCACTATGAGATCCCCCGCGAGGGCAGTGAAGCAGCCCCGCCAGAGAACCCTGCGCCCCCCGCAACAAGAGAGGAGAAACTTCCTAGCCAACCGGTGGAGAAAGGGGTTGCCGTTGCCAAGAAAACCCTGTCGGCGATCGCCATCAACCGTGCCACCCGCCAACAAATGCAGCAGAAACTCGGAATTGATGCTGTTACAGCCAATGCAATTTTGGAGCGGCGGCGGCAGCAAAAATTCACCTGCTTGGCGGAACTCGAACGCCTCTATCCACAGGTGGCCTGGGACACCCTCAACGTGCACTTCTAAAGATTAATTCTTCTGAGTCTTAAACAGGAACTTGATAGGAACTTTTGATTGAGATCAACGTCCTGTTGTGCTGTTAATCACCGTTAAGCCCTAGGAAGGACTGGCATCGTTAAAAGCATACAGGCAAATTTCAAGGGGGCTAGGGTATGATGCTGCTGGAGCTAATCCGCCGTATTCAAAGGAACGAGGGAATCATCGGTTACAATTGGCTTAAGGGACTTGATCTTGCAACGGTTCCCCCATTGGTTTTTGGGAGCGGCTCCTGCCCATGCAATTGTATTTCGACTATGGCGCGACGACCCCCTGTCGAGCGGAAGCTATTGCGGCCATGGTGGCGGCCTATGAACAGCAGTGGGGCAATCCCTCCAGTATTCACGAGTGGGGGCAACGTTCGGCAATTGCCCTGGAGCAGGCACGGATGCAGGTGGCAGCCCTAATTCACGCCCGACCAGAGGAGATTATTTTTACCTCTGGGGGCACAGAGGCAGACAATCTTGCCCTGTGGGGCGTCTGCCGGCGCTATCGCCAACCCCAGCACCTAATTATTTCCGCGGTCGAGCATTCTGCGGTGGCCAAACCGGCGGGTGCCCTAGAATCCCAAGGCTGGCAAGTGACCCGCTTACCGGTTAATCATTGGGGACAGGTGGAACCTGCGCAGTTGCGCCAAGCCCTTCAACCGAACACGGTTTTAGTCTCGATTATCTATGGCCAAAGTGAGGTGGGCACGCTCCAGCCCATTGCCGAGCTGGCGGCCATTTGCCGTGAGGCCGGGGTTCTCTTTCATACGGATGCGGTTCAAGTGGCAGGACGCGTTCCCTTGGATGTGCGGCGGTTAGGAGTGGATTTACTCTCGCTGTCCAGTCATAAGATTTACGGCCCTCAGGGGGCAGGGGCACTGTATGTGCGATCGGGGGTGCCCTTAGAACCCCTCTTGCGCGGCGGTGGGCAGGAACTTGGCGTGAGGGCAGGAACCCAGGCAGTGCCGACCCTTGTGGGTTTTGGGGTGGCGGCGGAGTGGGCAGCGACTGAGCTGGCGACAGAACCAATGCGCCTTGCCCAACTGCGCGATCGCCTGTGGCAGCAGTTGCAGGATCATCCCCAAGTGGAACGCACCGGACACCCTTGGCAGCGATTGCCCCATCACCTGAGTTTAATTGTGCGCGATCGCCACGGCCAGCCCTTGAATGGAAAAACCTTGGTGCGGCAACTGAACCTAGCAGGCATTGGCATTAGTGCGGGTTCTGCCTGTCAAAGCGGCCACACTCAACCTAGTCCTACCCTTTTGGCCATGGGTTATGATCCGGAAACGGCTAAAGCGGGAATTCGCATTACCTTGGGGCGAGAGACCACAACTGCCGACGTGGATTGGTTAGCCATGGTGCTGCGGCAATATTTGGCAGAGGCGATCGCGCCTTCTTTAGCGGTGTCTATTCCTTAGGGGTGATCAATGGTGTGGGCGACATTATCTGCACAGGGGACTTGGGCGCTGGCCAGCTACGGCGTGGTTGCCACCCTGATTCTGCTATGGACAATTCTGCGATCGCTGCGATACCCCTCGCAAAAAGCCACCCTCGAAGCCAAATTAGCAAGGCTGCAAGATCACTGCAATCAACTCCAACAACAACTTCAAGCAACGGTGGCAGAAAATCAACAATTACAGAGAGAGCGCGATTACTGGCAACAGCAACATCAAGCCCTTAGTCATCAACTTACCACCCTAGAGACGACGTATCACCAACTGGAGATGAATCTTCAACGCCTTGAACAGGAGCGCGATCGCCTACAACAAGCACTTCAACAGCCCACCGACTGGTGGGAAGAAATAACAAAAAACTATCAAAGTTGGTGGGAAAGTTTGCCCTTTATTCCCCACGAAAATACCAGCAGCAAATCCTAGGGCAACCGCTCGATGGGCAATGGCGGATAAAAGAGGTAGCCTTGGCCATAGCGACAACCGAGGTTGATTAATTGGGCGGCTTGGGTCGCCGTTTCCACCCCCTCTGCCACCACATC
The DNA here is from genome assembly GCF_937958135.1 of uncultured Thermosynechococcus sp. Lineage (NCBI taxonomy): Bacteria > Bacillati > Cyanobacteriota > Cyanophyceae > Acaryochloridales > Thermosynechococcaceae > Thermosynechococcus > uncultured Thermosynechococcus sp. The sequence goes on from NZ_CALGOG010000003.1 coordinate 27,418, forward strand.
TAGGCGCAGACTCTTGCCTAGGGCAATCACGGCACCGATAATTTCCTGGGCTGCTTGGCTGTTCTCTAAGCTCTGGACAAAGGAGCGATCAATTTTCAGGGCGTGGATTGGCAATTGATGCAACCGACTCAGGGAGGAATAGCCCGTGCCAAAGTCATCAATGTTGAGGGCAACCCCCAGTTGTTGTAGTTCCTTGGCCACCTGTAATGTGGCTTCAAGGTTGCGGATCATTGTTGTTTCCGTAATCTCCAGATGCAGAAGATGGGGGGGCAATTGGGCATTGCGCAACGCCGCCAGAATGTCACCGACAAAGTGGGCATCCACCAGTTGTTGCGGCGAGATATTGATGCCCAAGGTGATGGTCTGACGACGGCTGTCCTGTTGTCGCCACTGGCTGAATTCTTGGATTGCTCGTTCAAAGACCTGTCGGCCAAGGCTGACAATGAGACCTGTTTGCTCCGCAAGGACAATAAATTCAGCGGCAGGAATTTCGCCCTTTTGCGGGTCAAACCAACGGCTGAGGGCTTCAAGACCGACAATCGCCCCGCTCTCCAGCTCAACAATGGGCTGAAAATACACTTGCAACTCACTGTTGGCGATCGCCTGATGCAGTTGGCTCTCAAGGGTAAAGCAACTCTGAGCTTGGGTGTGCATTTGGGGATCGAAGATGCGATACTGCCCCAATCCCTGTTTTTTGGCTTGGTACATGGCTATGTCAGCATCCCGTAAGAGGGTAGCGGCGGAGGCAGTCTCGCGATCGCTAAAAGCCACACCAATACTGGCACTCAAACTCAACAAATGACCATCAATAATCAGCGGTTCCTGAATCACCCGCTCTAGATCGGCAACCCGTGCTTGCACTTGTGCCACCATTTGTTCTGGATCAAGGTCTTCACACAGCACCACAAATTCGTCACCACTTAGATGAGCTAAGGTATCCCCCTCAGGCACCACACTCTGCATCCGCTGCGCCAGGGTAATGAGCACCTGATCGCCCACTTGGTGCCCTAAGCTATCGTTCACCCGCTTAAAGCGATCAATATCAATAAAAACAACGGCAAAGGGTCGATCCCGATGGCGTTGATACTGGCGCCAACAATGCTGCAAGCGCTCCTGGAGCAAGGTACGGTTGGGGAGTCCCGTCAGGGCATCGTGGAGGGCATCGTGAATTAACCGATCCTCCATTTCCTTGCGGCGGGTAATATCGCGCCCCACACATTGATACTCAACACAGCGGCCATGGTTGTCAAAGAAGGCACGGGTAGTCCATTCAAACCAAGCAAAACGTCCTTCACCAAAGGTGACGCCACATTCAATTGTGCTGATGGGCTGCGTGGGGGTAAGGGCTTGCAGGTGTTGTTGGAAACGTTGCTGTGTGAGGGTATCAAACGGGTGTTGGAGCAGCTCCCCAAGGTCACAACTGATCCCTGCCTCAGCCAAATAGCGGAAGAAGGCAGGATTGCCGAAGGTCAAGTGTCCCTCAGGGGTGCAACGATAGAGCAGTTCTGTCTGTGCTTCGAGAACCCGCCGATAGCGTTCCTTTTCTTGATGCAGGGCGCTTACCAATTCGGCACGGTGGATGCCAAAGCCCAGTTGTTCCCCCAGTTGGCGGAGCAGTTCCATCTCGTCGGTTGCCCAAGGTCGAGGAGAAGAGCAGTGGTGGCACAGGAATAATCCCCAGAGGCGTTCCTCCTCAAGAATCGGGACTACCAATAGGGCACGCACCTGCAATTGGCTGAGAAAGTCGCGATGACACTGCCTTATTTCAGCGGTGTTAATATCGGCAACCGCCAGTACCCGTCCTTGGACATAGGCTTCAGCAGACTCGCGGTGGAAGCAGGGGTCATAGAAGGTGCGGTGCAGGAGGGAAAACTGTGCTGCCGCCACTGATTCAGCGACCACTTCACCCCGCCCATCAGCATAGAATTGAAAAATCAGTGTGCGATCGATCCCCAACAATTGACGAACTTCCTCAAGAGCAGTTTTGAGAACCGTCTCTAGATCAAGGGAACGACGAATATTCAGTGTTAGGCGATGGAGGAGTTCTGCTTGGGTTTGTCGTCGCCGTAATGAAGTGGTCGAATCCACCTGAAGCGTAATATTCTGAGAAAAAACCGCCAGTCCTCGACCGGTGGGAAACACCCGCACCGCCAGCCATTGGTTTAAGCTCTGGCAAAACATCTCAAATTGGAGGGGGATTTGTTCTACCATTGCCCGCCGACTTTGGCTCTCAAAAATCGAGTTGCGGGCATCGGGAAAGAGATCCCAGAGGTTTTTCCCCAACATCGCCGAGGCAGATTTTCCCAGTAGGCGGCAAAAATTGCCGTTGACATAGATAACCGTAAAGTTGCGATCTACTTCAAAAAAGTGATCCGACATGCTCTCCAAAATATCGGCCACTTGGTTGTAGGCCGCTTGCAGGCGATCGCTAAATTGGCGCTGTTCTGTTACATCCCGTGCGACCCCATAAATGCGCCCTTGACTGAGAAGCCCTTGCCATTCATACCAGCGGTAGTCTCCCCCTTGGGTGCGCAGGCGAATGGTGTGGTTAGTGATTTGCTCTCCCGCTAGGAGACGTTCCTGCATCTGCCGCTGGCGGGGGCGATCCTCTGGGTGGAGAAATTCTTCAAACTTTGCGCCGGCCAACTGATTCAGGTCATAGCCAAGGCAGGTTTGCCAGTGTTGATTGACCCGCCGCAGCCGTCCCTCACTATCGGCAATCATAAATAGCTCTAGGGAGGAGCCAAAGAAATACTCTAGTTCAGCCGTTTTTTGGGCAATTTCCGCTTGAAAACGAACGCGATCGCTAATGTCGCGCTGCACGCCAAAGTGGCCGATGATTTCTTTGCTTTGGTTGTAGAGGCAAACATAGTTCCCCTCCACCCAAAAGGAGCTGCCATCGCGGCGCTGAAGTTCAATTTCAACGTGAAAACGACCCAAGTCAAACATCGCTCGCCACAGTCGTTTTGCAAGCTCAAGATTATCCCTAAAGCAAATACGGGGCGTCAGGCCAATCAGTTCCTCAGCGGGCAGTTGATACTGTTGGGCAAAGGCACTATTGATCCGAGTCAGACGCTGATGATCGAAGACATACTCTAATACTTCCTCTTTATTGACCGTCTCATCCCAGCGGATCGGACGATCCAACATCATGAAAAAACAAGCCTCAAGGGATTGCTGAAAAAAAGCTTCTAAAAGCTCTTGATTGGCTTGTAGTTCAAGTTCGAGTTGACGGCGGCGAGTCACATCCCGCGACGTGGTCACTAAAAATAAAACATTTCCCGCCTCATCACAAATGGGGTGTGTGAGGGTTTCTAGCCAAATATA
>NZ_CALGOG010000004.1:0-11206 GCF_937958135.1 uncultured Thermosynechococcus sp.
ATCCAGCGTCTAGTGATTTCTCCTATGGCTATGCCCCTAACTGTTTTGTCAGCGGCAACTGTTTTGGCAGAGGCAACAGACTTATCTCAGGGAGGCTTGATTACAGAAATTCCGACGCTGGCGATCGCCCACCGCTTGGCACAACACCTGCGCCGCCACTGGCCTTTGGAAACACCCTTAACACTCATTGATGCCGAACACCACAGTACGAGCCTGACGCTGGGGGAATTGGCAGAACTGACGGAGGCCACCTGCCCGCTCCAACTCTATGTGCCACCCCCTATGCCAGAAGCCCTGGTGCAATTTCAGCGCTTAATTGATGTAGTGCGCGAACTGCGCCATCCTGAGCGGGGCTGCCCCTGGGATTTACAGCAAACACCCACCAGTCTCATTCCCTACGTTCTGGAGGAAGCCTATGAAGTTGTCCATGCGCTGCAAGAGGGCGACAAAGGGGCGATCGCCGAAGAGTTGGGGGATCTGCTGCTGCAAGTGGTTCTCCAGAGTCAACTGGCCGAGGAAGCCAAGCAATTTACGCTCGCCCAAGTCATTCAAGGAATTACCGATAAACTCATCCGCCGCCATCCCCATGTCTTTGGCGACCTCCACCTGAGCACCCCTCAAGAGGTGCGCGCCCAATGGGAGCAGATCAAAGCCTCTGAAAAAGGCAGTGAGGAATCTGTCCCGCTAAGTCAAAAGCTGCAACGCTACGCCCGTACACTCCCCCCCCTAATGGCGGGTATGAAAATTGGGGAGCGAGCCAGTCGCGCCGGTTTAGATTGGCCAACCATTAGTGGTGCATGGGAGAAATTTTATGAGGAGTTAGCGGAGTTTCAGGAAGCACTCCTCCAGGGAAATGCAGAGCAACAAACCGCCGAACTGGGGGATTTACTCTTTAGTGTGATTAACCTTGCCCGCTGGTGCCAACTGGATCCCATCAACGCCCTACAGCAGACCTACCAACGCTTTATCCAACGCTTGGAGTGCATTGAGGCGAGGATTGATCGCCCCCTTGAAACCTACACCCTAGAGGAACTCGAAGCCCTCTGGCAACAGGCCAAGGCACAGTTGGCCACAGAAAACAAGCCGAGCGAACTGCCAACGGAGTCTGAAGAGGCTTAATCCGCTGCCATTTGCACTTTAAGCTCATCGAGGTTCCACAGGGCACCGCCCAGTGCCGTAGGATTTGCCCCCACCACATGATTGCGAAAGGCGGTGAGGGAGAGGGGATTGACCAAGTAGATAAAGGGGAGATATTCCTGAGCAAGTCGTTGCGCTTCGGCGTAAATTTGCTTACGGCGTTCCAAGTCCAACTCCTGCGCCCCTTGGATGTAGAGATCACTGATCCGCTGCTCCCAGTCAGCAATAACCCGACCCGTAATTGGCGGTTGATTGGGGGCGGGCTGCTGATTGAACGTATGCAACAGGCCATCCACCCGCCAGATATTGGCACCGCTGTTGGGTTCATTGCCACCGCCCGTAAAACCGAGAATATGGGCTTCCCACTCTAGGGAGTTGGAGAGGCGATCCACGAGGGTGCCAAAGGCCAAAAACTGCAAATCCACCTGCATGCCGATCGCCCCCAAGTCCTGCTGAATTTGCGTCGCAATCGCCTCACGGATTTTGTTGCCCGCATTCGTTATCAGGGAAAACCGGACACGATTCCCCTTAGCGTCAAAGAGGCGTCCTTGATTGTCGTAGCGAAAGCCTGCTTCTTGCAGTAATGCCTTGGCTTTGGCCACATCGTAGCTGTAGGTGGGCAGCCCCTGCTCAGGAGAGAAGTAAAAGGGGCTTTGGACTGGAATAGTGGAATGTTGGGGAGCGCCTAGACCTTGGTAGATGTTGTTAATCATCCGCTGGCGATCGAGGGCATAGGCTACGGCTCGACGAAACCGCACATCGTTAAACCACTCGGACTTTACTGGATCCACCAGTGGCTTGCCATTGCGGCGACCGCGATTGAGATTAAAGCAAAGAAACAGGGTGTTGGGACTAGGGCCACTATTGTAGATGCGAAACTGGCCGCGCTTTTCTTCCCGCTTGAGAAGGGAGAACATCTCCGGCGTGACGGCAAATAAATCTAGACTGCCTGAGCGAAATTGCAGCAGGGCGGTGTCGGTGGATTCCACAATTTGCCAAATAAAACGTTCCAGATGGGGCAGGGGCGATCGCCAGTAGAAGGGATTGCGTCGAAAAATCAGCCGCTGGCTATTCACATAGCGATCCATCACAAAGGGACCATTGCCGACAATTTGCCGCGGGTCTGTGTCTGTGCCCCACATCGAGAGAAATTTCAAGCGCCCCTGGCTATCCCGTTCCCGTACCGCGTCCCGCAGCAGATGCGCAGGCAAAATGGGCAAGCCGGTATTGCGTAGAAACGGTGCAAAGGGTTCCGGTAGCCTAAATGTTACTTGGCGATCGCCTTGCGCAGTGACTTCAGGCAGCAGTCCTTTCTGGCCAATGCGGAGAATATCACGGCTACTCGTGGGAATTTCTGGATTGAAATAAATCTGGTTGTAGGTGAAGACCACATCTTCACTGGTGAGGGGCGCCCCGTCTGACCACTTTAGATTTGGCTTGAGTTGAAAAATAATTTCGCGGGTTTCTGGCTTAATTTCCCAAGACTCCGCAAGGGCAGGTTCCAGTTCACCCGTGAGGCCGTTTTCTTGAACTAACCCTGTGTAGAGGTAACCAAAGACATTGGGAGATTCCTGACTCAGGGCGTAGTTAAAGGTTTTCGGGTCTGAGGTAACCGCAGTAACTAACTGGTTGCCGCGCGGCGTAATCAGGCTAGCACAGTTCCCCAGGCTGAGGAGGCACAGCACAACCAGCAGCGCAATTAGCGGCCACCGCCACCAGCGCATTAGCCACCGCCGACAATGGTTACAATTTCCAAGCGATCGCCCGCCTGCACAGAGGTAGTTTCCCAAAACTGCCGATGTAAAATTTCACCATTGTATTCAATGGCAACAAGGCGGGGATGAATGTTGAGGAGATCGCAAAGTTCTGGAATTGTGAGCGATCGCCTCAGGGTGTGAGGAGTGCCGTTGACATAGATGACGATCGCTGAGTCAACCGAAACCATAGCAGCAGTGGCCAATTTACCCTAGAGAAACTGCTGAAGCGTCGCTTCAATTTTTGTTTTTGGCACAGCACCCACTAGAATATCCACCTTTTGGCCACCCTTGAAAATCATCAGGGTCGGGATGCTGCGAATGCCGAAGTCGGTCGCCACCTTGGAATTTTCGTCCGTATTGACTTTGACGACCTTAACTCTGCCCTGATATTCATTGGCGATCTCATCAATAACGGGTGCCACCATGCGGCACGGCCCACACCACGGTGCCCAGAAATCCACCAATACAGGAATATCGCTATTTAATACTTCTTCTTCAAAGGTGGCATCGGTAACAGACAATGCACTCGACATAAGCCAAAATTCCTATAACGAACCAGCGGCCTTAAAAATATACTCTAACAATCTTTCGCCCCCTTGGAAGCGGCGAATTAAATTTGTTCAGGCTCAACGCTTCCCGCTTTGCCCGCAATGACCGTAGTATAGCATGTTGCCACACCTATTCGGAGCAGGCGATCGCCGTAGCGTATAATAGGGTTGCCCTTGTCCAGAAAAGGATGTTGACTATGGCAACAAAATCTGCAAAACCCACCTATGCGTTCCGTACCTTTTGGGCAGTCCTACTACTGGCCATTAACTTCTTGGTTGCTGCCTACTACTTTGGCATCCTCAAGTAGCCCTTAATTATCCTGCCGTTAACCTAGGGGGCTGCCAGCCCCCACCCCTAAACTTTGCCGTCACTGGCGCAAGTTGTTTCCTTTTCATTTAATCAGCTTTCCCGAAGGGAAGCAGGAGCATCTTCAATGTAGCCTCTCCCTGAGCGGATTGCAACCCCCTGTTCCGAGGGATGCCTTGCAAGGGGGGTAAATTATTTTCTACGAGGTAACTAAAAATGCTCAAACCCGCTCCCAGAGGGACTCCGGCGGATCCAACGCAAAAATCAGGGGTTTGCCCACCTGAATAGATCCGTCGGCAAAGAAAAATCCACCGTGAGAAGGCTAGTAACGCTGTTTCAAGAATGTGAAAACCGACCAAAGCCCTGTAAACCAGCTGGCAATGACGAGGCTCAAGAAAATTCCCCCCGGCAGCATTGTCAGCCAACCGATTCCCCGCAAAAGGTAGAGAATGAGGAAGATGCTGAAGCAAGCAGCAAAAGCATAATAGGCAACGCGCACGGCAAATTGGGTAACGAAGTGCTATAGTGATCTCGTAATCTAAGGGCATGGGACTTGTCAACAGTGAAACAATTGACGTTGATGGGTTATCCCAACATCACCACTTGGTATCTCGAAATGGGGTTGCGCCAGCGGCGAGCAGCCATCCCTGCACTCTCGGTTGTGGATAATTGCGAAGGGCCGAGTATGAGCTGATCGGCCTGCAACTGTTCACCCCTGTGTGAACTGGGTCGATCAGAAGTGTTGAGCGTGTTAATCACTGTTACTGCCCTTCAAGTTTTTGACAACTCAAACCAACTCCACACCCTTCAGCGGGTTAGGTCATGCTCTGGTGAGGAACGTTCCTGCCTGAGCGGCTCTAGCTGCTGGGGAATTAGCTTGCGAGGAACGACCGATGTCTGCATTTGCTACCCCCATTACCCCTGCACCCATTCCCGACAACATCAGCTTAACAGAACTGATTGATAAGTACTTTACGGCCTACAACTCGGCACGCTTGCGGGAAATCTGCCAACTGCTAAGCCAGCGGGTTTTCCAGCCGGAGGTGACGGTTGGCCTCAGCCTCTCAGGGGCGATGACCCCCACGGGGTTGGGTATTTCAGCCTTGGCACCTTTAGTGCGCGCAGGTTTCATTGATTACATCATTAGCACTGGGGCAAACCTCTACCACGATATTCACTATGCCCTTGGCATGGATCTCTATGCGGCGCATCCTTTTGTGGATGATGTGCAACTGCGCAAGGAAAGCAAAATCCGCATCTATGACATTATCTTTGACTACGATGTGCTCCTTGAAACCGATGCCTTTTTGCGGCAGGTGCTGCGCAGTGAAACGTTCCAACGCCGCATGGGCACAGCCGAGTTTCACTACCACCTAGGGCGCTATGTTCGGGAACTAGAAATGCAGCGGGGGCAAGCCCATTCCTGTTTACTGGCAACGGCCTATGAGTGTGGCGTGCCCATTTACACCTCGTCCCCCGGCGATAGCTCCATTGGCATGAATGTGGCGGCGATCGCCCTTGAAGGCTCGAAACTAATCATTGACCCCGCCATTGATGTCAACGAAACCGCCGCCATTGCCTACTTTGCCCGCGAAGCCGCCGAGGGAAAGGGTAAGAGTGCCGCTCTAATTATTGGTGGGGGGAGTCCGAAAAACTTCCTGCTGCAAACTCAGCCGCAAATCCACGAAGTCTTGGGGCTAGAGGAACGGGGGCACGATTACTTTATCCAGATTACCGATGCCCGTCCGGATACAGGTGGCCTCTCAGGAGCCGTGCCCAGTGAAGCCGTCAGTTGGGGCAAGGTGGATCCCCAAGGGCTGCGGGATGCGGTGGTCTGCTATACCGATAGCACGATTGCTCTGCCCATTCTCACTGCCTACTGCCTCAATCGCTGTCAACCCCGTCCCCACAAACGACTCTACGATCGGCGGCAGGAAATGGTGGAACGCCTGCAGCAACTCTATCTGCAAGCGCAACTTCAGCACAAGGTGAAAGAGCTGCCCACTGAAGTGCCTCTCGCCACCTATCCCTGTGGCACGCCAATTCGCCGGGGTTAGTCCCAGCGGGGGGGGATCCTCAAGGATCCCTCGAAGGCGCGGGCGAGATTTTCAGGCGTAAACACCTCACGGGTGCGGCCATAGGCCAAGATGCTGCGGTTTACCAGCACCACCTGATCACAAAAGGTGCTCACGGAGGAAAGATCATGGGTGGAAAGGAGAATCGTGTGCCCTTTCTGCCGCTCCGCCATGAGGAGATCGATCATCAGTTTCTCCGTTTTCACATCCACGCCCGCAAAGGGTTCATCCAACAGCAACACCTGGGCTTCTTGGGCAAAGGCACGGGCAAGGAACATCCGTTTCTTTTGGCCGCCGGAGAGTTCGCCAATTTGGCGGTGCCGCAAAGGCCACAGTTCCACCTGCTCTAGGCTTTCGCGTACTCGCCGGCGATCGCTGGCTCGCGGTTGGCGCAGCCAATTCATCTTGCCATAGCGCCCCATCATCACCACATCCCAAACCCGCAGAGGGAACTGCCAATCTACATCTTCACTTTGGGGCACATAGGCCACAAGGGACTGCCGTTGCACCTGTTGTCGGGGTAATCCATGAATGCGCACCTGACCTCGAATCGGCTTGACAAACCCCATGATTGCCTTGAAAAGGGTGGATTTGCCAGCACCATTCATGCCCACCACCCCACAGATCGTGCCGGCAGGCAGTTGCAGCGTTGCGCCATAGAGGGCGACATGGCGATGATAGGCCACCGTCACCTCTTCTAAATCAATGGCAGGGCTAGAAATCATGAGGCTGTCCTCTCGGTGAGACCGTTAATCAGGGTGTTGATGTTGTACTTGAGCAAGTCAAGGTAGGTGGGGGCATTGCCCTCAGGGGGTGACAGGGAATCCACATAGAAAATGCCAGCAAATGTCGCGCCAGACTCCCGTGCCACCTGTTGTTGGGGAGCGGCATTGACGGTACTTTCGCAAAAGACCGCGGGAATCTGTTTCCGCCGCACCATGTCAATCACCCGCGTCATCTGGCGGGGCGTCCCCTCCTGCTCGGCGTTTAGGGGCCAAAGGTACACTTCCTTCAGGTCGTAGTCCCGCGCAAGATAGGAAAAAGCGCCTTCACAGGTGACGATGTAGCGTTTGTCGGCGGGAAGGGCAGTGAGGGCTTGCCGTAGCTGTTGATCTAGGGCGCGAATTTGGGCTTTGTAGGCTGCGGCGTTGGCGGCATAGGTCTCGGCGCCGGCGGGATCTAGGGCTGTCAGGGCTTTGCGAATGTTCTCAACATAGATCAAGGCATTTTGGGGCGACATCCACGCATGGGGATTGGCTTGACCGCGGTAGGCACCCTCTTGAATGGGAATGGGGGTAATGCCTTCTGTAAGCGTAATGCGGGGAACATTGGGCAGACTGCTGTAGAAGCGATCGCCCCAGCGTTCGAGGCCAAGGCCATTTTCTAAAATCAGAGCCGCTTGCTGTCCTCGCACAAGGTCACTGGGGGTAAATTCATAGCTGTGGACTTCAGTCCCCGGTTTCATTAGGGACTCCACCCGCAGGCGATCGCCCGCCACCTGCTGCGCCATATCCGCCAGCACCGTGAACGTGGTCAGGACTAAGGGATGTTCATCCCTATTGGGTTGAGTTGGAGGGGTTGCTTGGCGATTCTCCGGCCTAGGGGCTGTACACCCCCCCAGCAAGAGAACTCCCACCAGTAACCAACTCAGACCACGCATAATTAGCAATCTTTCATGATCATTTCATAATTTTTAACCTAGCATAGAATATAAAGGAAAAGCTCTCCCTTGGAGGGCGATCGCCCCGTCCGATACACTGAGGGGAGACAGTGATGGGAAGAAATGGTGAAACGACGCACACGCTGGCCAGTGCCTCTGGTGATACTTCTTTTCTGGTTGGGCACCTTCCTGCTGCCACCCTTGGGGATCGCGCTGCCCGTTGAACAGCCCTTAATTGCTGCCTTGCCCCAGGGGAATGCCATTACCGATCCCAAAGCATTGCTGCGTTGGGCCTTACCGATTGACAATCCAACGGTACGAGAACTGCAAAAGGATCTAGAACAAATTTCTTTTTGGGTACGGGGCAAGCAGTGGTCAAAAATTGCCAACAATGTCAGCAAAGCGAAAGCTATTATTCGCGATCGCGCCGATGAACTCCTCAGCAGTATTCCTGCGGAGAAGCAAGAAGCGGCCAAAGCCCTGTTGGCGGAGTTAGAGACCGCCCTTGAGACGCTCCAAGAAGCCGCCAAAGCCAAAGATCGCAGCCAACTCTTGCCCGCCAAAGCGGCCGCCCTCGACAAGGTGGGGGACTTGGAGGCCATGATGGTACAACACTTTAGCTACACACCGCCCAAGGGCTATGAAAACCTGCCGCGATTGCTGGGTCGTGCCACCGTGGAAATGGAAACCACCAAGGGCAACCTCACGATTGTTGTGGATGGCTACAGCGCTCCTCTGACTGCTGGCAACTTTGTGGACTTGGTGCAACGCCACTTCTACGATGGCTTGCCCTTTACCCGTGCGGAGGAATCCTACGTGCTGCAAGCAGGGGATCCGCCGGGGCCGGAGGTGGGTTTTGTTGATCCCAAAACCAATCAATACCGCACTATTCCCCTTGAAATTCTGGTGGAGGGCGACAAGTATCCCCTCTATGGGACTACCCTTGAAGATGCAGGGCGTTACCTAGAACACCCCGTGCTCCCCTTTTCCGCCTATGGCACCGTTGCCTTGGCTCGTCCCGCTGACGATCCCAATGGCGGCTCGTCGCAATTTTTCTTTTTGCTCTTTGAGCCTGAACTGACGCCCGCCGGGCTAAATCTTTTAGATGGTCGCTATGCTGTCTTTGGCTATGTGGTAGAGGGGCAAGAAACTCTGCGACAATTGCGCCAAGGGGATAAGATTCTCTCGGCCAAGGTGGTGGAGGGTCTAGAAAATCTGGTGCAGCCTGCCTAGGTTAGGATGTTCGTTATAGACGCCGTTGAGAGAGTGTGATGATTGCTAAGGTGGCTTCTGCCCTTTTCCTGCTCCTGATCGGTGCGCCTGCTTGGGCCGCTAATCCTGCCCATTTAGAACAGCTACGCCGCACGGGCAACTGCCCCAACTGTGATCTCAGCTATGCCCACTTGCGGGGTCGGAATCTGCAGGGCGCCGATCTGCGGGGCGCCAACCTCAATGCCGCCAATTTACGCGGTGCTAACCTCAGCGGTGGCAACCTCAGCGGTGCCATTCTCAATAACGCGGATCTGACAGGGGCTAATCTGACAAATGCCAACCTCACGGCGGCAAGTTTGCTGATCACCCGTTTGGATCGCGCGATTCTTGTGGGGACGCAGCTAAAGGATGCAGTGCTGGGGGGGCGCGATCGCCTAGCACGGGTACAGACATTGAGGAATGCCACCTTGCCCAATGGTCAAAAGGCCCTCTTTTTAGAAGAACCGCCTCGCCGTCGCTAGCCTATGGAGATTGCGATCGCCAGCTTTATCCTCCTCTTTCTGCTCACTGAAGCCGTATTGCACCTGCAACAGTGGGTAATTCCATTACCGGTGGTTCTCATTGCTGCTGTTGCTTTAGTGGTGGCCTCTAACTGGTCGCTCTTCCGCCGTGAGTAGCCTCCCCCTCCTCGATGTAACGGCCAAATGTCTAGAGGAGCTGATCGCGTGGCATCAGGCACACCATCCGCAATTGAGTGCCCAATGGCAGTCTCTTTATGAACTGCGCGATCGCCTCCAGCAGCGGGCATGGCACATTGTTGTCCTTGGTCAAGTGAGCCGCGGCAAGTCCGCCCTTTTGAATGCCCTCTATGGGGAAGCGATTTTTCCGGTGGGCGCCATTCCTGGAACGACTCAATGGCCGCGAACGGTTCGCTGGCACTGTCCGGATCAAATCGTCGATCTTACAGACACTCCCGGTCTTGATGAAGTGGCCGGTAGCCAGCGGGAAGACATGGCATGGAGGGTGGTTGAGACGGCCGATCTTGTCCTTTTTGTCACCCAAGAAAATCTCACTCCTGTCGAATGCCAAGCCCGCGATCGCCTGAACACCCTTGGCATTCCCTACAAGCTTATTTTCACCAAGACGGATCTCTACCCACCAAGGGCCGAAGGGATTGCTGTGAGCAGCACAACGGGTCAGGGCATTCCAGAACTGCGCCAGCTTCTCCAACAGTGGTTACAACAGGAAGCCCCCCGCGCCCGTGCCCAGCGAATTCTCCACCAAGCCAGTCAAGTTGAGCAGAGTCTGGGAGCGGCTCTGGGCACTCAAGACACGTCGGCATGGTCTTGGTTAGCCGTACAGGTGGCGGGTAGCCTGCTGCTGCCGGGGGGATTTTTCGATGTAGGACTAGCGATGATCAGCACCCTTGCCTACATCCGCAAAGCGTGCCAAGTCTATGCCCTGCCCTTTCCCCTGCCGGCTTTTGCGAGTCTGAGTCAGTTTGTCTTGTTGTGGTATGCGGCAATTTATCTCTCCAGTTGGCAGGGCTTGACCTTTGGCAGTGAACTCTGGGGAGTCAATACCACCGTCTTCCTGCAGGGGGGAGTCATCTTCTGGGGCTATCAACAAATTCGCCGCCGACTGCATCCCTACCTTCAGCAAGGCTACCAATGGGGCTACTGCGGCCCCCAGCGACTGTTGCAGCAACTAACTCAAACTCGCGCCAATGTAACTGCCTCCGGCTGATCTTGGTATTTGCCCCGCCGTGTTTCATAACTCACATCGCAGGGTTCGCCCTCAAAAAAGAGCAACTGCACGACCCCCTCATTGGCGTAGATGCGACAGTCGGCACTAGAGGAATTCGAGAATTCCAACGTCAAGTGGCCACGCCAGCCCGCTTCTGCCGGTGTCAAGTTGGCAATAATCCCCGCGCGGGCATAGGAGCTTTTACCAATACACAGCACCGTGACATTTTCCGGCACCTGTAGGCGTTCTAGGGCCACCCCAAGGCCATAGGAATGGGCGGGCAAAATGAAAAAAGCACCATTGGCATCCTCATGCAGAGGCACAGACTCCAGATTTGCCGGGTTAAAGTTTTTTGGATCCACTACTGTTCCCGGCACATGGCGAAAGATACGAAACTCCTTAGGGCTGAGGCGAATATCATAGCCGTAGGAAGAAAGACCAAAGCTAATCACCGGCTGCTCCGCCACGCGCCGCACAAGGGCGGGTTCAAAGGGCTGAATCATACCCTGGGCAGCCATGGCCCGAATCCAGACGTCGTTTTTAATCATTGCGCTGCCGCAACCGCATAAACAACCAATGTATATTACAGTCCTTTTAGTCCTTTTCCCATGGAGACAACACACTCCACACCTAAAAACAGCTTGGTAGCCCCGTACTTCAGTGCGGGGTGGAAAAGCGTTAGGGCGATCACCGGTGATGTGGGTCTTCAATATATTTTTGAATTGTGGCAGCACTAACATTGCCTGCGGTACTGAAAAAGTATG